>NZ_JAOQKE010000011.1:0-88578 GCF_025567005.1 Muricoprocola aceti | reverse complement strand
ATAGAATGAGAGTTTTCCCTTAATTGCGCCGTCTTCCGTTTTTATGGCAATAAACATCATTCTTTGGTTCTTGCTGACTTCCGACGGCTGGCTGCGAAAAAAGCACTTGCTTCCTCGAGAAATTCATTTTCCTCTTTCAGACGCCGGATTTCTTTATCCTGATCCTTAACGCGTTTGCGGAGCATAGCAAGTTCCTCAGCGAGGCTCATTGCACTTTCTGGAGTATGTGCACCGTCGCCAATATCCAATGTGCCGGCTCTAACTGCTTTCAGCCATGTATGGATGGTTCCTTCTGGAATACCTAATTCTTTGGCTGCCTTAGCACCGCCGATTTCTCTGGCAAGTTTGACAGCCTGGACCTTATATTCGTGGTCGTATTTACGTTGGGTACGTGACATTGAGAGTTCCTCCTTATTCTCTTTATTATACATGAATTCTTTGAGAATAAGGTGTCAACTTTATTTATACAACATCAGTGCTACANNNNACGGCTGGCTGCGAAAAAAGCACTTGCTTCCTCGAGAAATTCATTTTCCTCTTTCAGACGCCGGATTTCTTTATCCTGATCCTTAACGCGTTTGCGGAGCATAGCAAGCTCCTCAGCAAGGCTCATCGCACTTTCTGGAGTATGTGCACCGTCGCCAATATCTAAAGTGCCTGCTCTAACTGCTTTCAGCCATGTATGGATGGTTCCTTCTGGAATACCTAATTCTTTGGCTGCCTTAGCACCGCCGATTTCTCTGGCAAGTTTGACAGCCTGGACCTTATATTCGTGGTCGTATTTACGTTGGGTACGTGACATTGAGAGTTCCTCCTTATTCTCTTTATTATACATGAATTCTTTGAGAATAAGGTGTCAACTTTATTTATACAACATCAGTGCTACAAAAATATACCTAAGTGAACCAAGTCTTTTTCGTGTTTTTCCTAATACAAAAAAGAGTGAAAAGAATTGACATAGCAATTTATTTATTATACAGTTATAATCTCATCTTTGACAGTTAAGTAGTTAAAAAAGTGCCACAATCCCTGTAAATTTCAAGGCTTTGCGGTACTTTTTTGCATTTCAATGTGTCAAACTCCCGGAGATGCTGCTGGATCGTGGAATCACGGTAGTGGATATTTTGCTGAATCTTTCCGATTCGCTGTCCCTGGCAGACCGACTATTGATGATTGAGCATGATGGAACTGTCCGGGAGATCCCAAAAGAAAACTTTGCATTTGTGCCACGGAATGTTCCGTGGGGAACCTTCTATCTGGGTGAAGCATGACGGTTCCTTTGAACCCGGCTATTGACAATTTCATCAGACTAAAGCATAATGCGTGTAAGAAAAAAGACGGGAGAAGAAAACTATGCTAAAAAAAATATTTGGAATTGAAGGCAGTTTTACCGGAGTCATGTCGTGGCTGACAGATTTTGTATTGCTCAGCGTCCTGTGGCTGCTGGCTTCGCTGCCGCTGGTTACCATCGTTCCATCAACCGCAGCTCTGTACTATTCCTGTGTCAAATCCCTGAGAAAAGAACACGGGACACCGGTGGCAGAATTTAAATCATTTTTTTCTAAAAACTGGAAGCAGGGAATTGGACTCAGTATCCTTTATCTGATTTTGGGCGGACTGGTTGGATTTAATATCTATTCCGTATTCCATATGGATCAGGACAGTATGCTGTATCATGTCTACATTGTCATCAGCCTGTGGCTGGGTCTGTTGTTTGCGTTTTTAAGTATTTATCTGCCGGCGGTATTTTCCAGATTTGAATACGGAACAGTAGATTTCCTGAAGAACAGCCTGTTCATGGCGGTGCGCCATACGCTGACATCATTAATTCTGTGTGCAGTAAGTGGAGCGGCTATTTTTCTGATGCTGCGGGTATATGTATTTCTGATCGTATTGCCGGCAGTTCTGGCATTCGTCAATTCTTACGGTTTGGAAAAAGTATTTCGAAAATATATGATGAAAACAGAGGATGAAGAGAATCTGCCATGGTACTGGGAGTGAAAAATGACGAAAAAAAGAAAGTGAAAGAAAAAATACAAGACATATTGACAGAAAGAAAAAACGGGTGTATAGTGTACTCATAAAAAACAAGCAGTGTTATAGGAATTTGTTTAAACGTTTCAATAAAAAGCAAAAAGTATCACAGATAATGTAAAAAAGAATACTTTTCTTATCTGTGAATATTTTTTCAGATCTATTTAAACGTTTCAATAAAATTTCGCACAAAGAACAAGGAGGGTACTATAGTGAAAGCAAGAAAAGTAATGTGTGCATTAATGACAGTCGCAGCAACCTGCGCAATGGCAGCCGGAGCAAGTGCAGAAGGTGAATCCGTAAATATCTGTACGTGGAATGAGCCAAATCAGAATGATGACTTGAACATGTATCTGCAGTGTGAGAATGCAACTGGTGTGGATGTCAATGTTACCGTTATTCCGGAAAGTGATTATTCATCCAAGTTAAATCAGATGGTGGCAACAGGAGATGACTCCATTGATATCTATATTATCTGGGAAAATGATATTAAGAACTTCGCAGAAGCAGGTGGAATTGATGCATTGGATGATTATCTTGCAGATTCTACTATTGATACCTCCGATTTTATCGATGCTGTATCTACCTTATCTGACGGACTTGGCGGAACATATGGACTTCCATGGTGCGCAGCAACAGAATTACTGTTCTACAACCAGGATATGTTCGATGAAGCTGGTCTGGACTATCCGACAAATGACTGGTCCTATGATGATTTCAAGGCAGCAGCAGAAGCACTGACAAAAGATGGCGTATATGGATGTGCACTTCCGAACACCCAGACATGGTGGGCTGGAATTGGCGGAGCAGGCGATCAGGTTTATGATCCTGAATCTGGCGAACTGGTAATTGGTGATGGCGCAGAGAGCTTCATCACAGACGTAGCAGATATGGTAGCAAATGGTGTAATGCCAGAACCTTCCTCTGATACAGCTGACCTCTTTGGAGCAGGCAAAGCTGCAATGGCATGGGCAGGAAGCTGGAACATTGCAACTTATGGTGATGATCTTGGATTTAACTGGGATATTGCATCAATTCCAACTAACAAAGCAAAATACAACACACTGCATACTGGTTTCTATACCATCAACGCAAACAGCAAGAACAAAGAAGCTGCATGGAAAGTAATTGAATACTTAATGGGAGAAGAAGGACAGACTATCAACTCCAAAGCAAGCGGTAACATGTCAGCACTGAAATCCATCGCAGAAGAAGGCGCATGGAAAGTAGAATCTGCAACAACGATCGACAACTGGGAAGCAATGACAGATTCTCTGGCAGCAGGCGTATTTGGTTATACATGCCTTCCGTCTGGTGTAACAAATAATGCAGTCAGCGTATTCAACTCCGCTGCACTTGGAACATCTACACCTGCAGATGCAGTAAAAGATGCTTCTGACTACGCCGCAGAAACAATTGGATACTAAAAGGCTCTTCAAAAATTGAAGATGAGAAATAGCCGCTGGAAGAATTGCCTGGGGTGCACACAGGAATAATGTCATGCGCAGCATGGTGTGCACACTGCAATAAGAATGCCAGCGGCATTCTTGAATAAAGAGGAGAAAATCAGGTATGAAAAAGAAAAAGTCTGGCGTCAAAAGGAAAGACAATCTGACAGCCTATGCATTCTGTGCACCGTGGTTTATCGGATTCGTATGCTTTACCCTGTTCCCGATCGGGTTCATGCTGGTAGTCAGCATGACTAATCGTAAATTAAATGGTGTGTCCAAGTTTATCGGACTGAAAAACTATGTAAATATGTTCCATAGCAGTACATTCTGGAACTCCGTAAAAGTAACATTATTCTTTACCATTATCATGGTAGTGATCACTGCCATCTGGGCAGTATTTATGGCAATGCTGCTGAATTGCAAGCAGAAGTTAAATGGAATTTTCCAGTTCTGTTACTTCCTGCCATCCGTTATTCCATCCATTGCTCTTGCTTATGCATTCCGTACGATTTTCGGAAAAGAAGCAGGTCTTTTAAATGGACTCTTATCAGTGTTTGCAGGAAAGAATGTGGCAATAAACTGGTTATATAATCATTCTACCGTTTATCTGGCTGTATTTTTCATCACACTGTTTACGTATAATACTGGACAGATGATGCTGATCTTCCGTTCCGGTCTGAGTGATGTACCGGCAGAATTATATGAAGCATGTGAATTGGACGGCGCAGGAGCTTTTACCAAATTCTTCAAAATCACACTGCCGATGATCTCCCCACTGGTATTATTCAATGCGGTAAATGGATGTGTCAGTGCATTAAATGGTTCTTTCGCACTGTTATATCCACTGACCGGAGAAAGCGGAGATCCGGATGGTATGACTCAGGTACTCAGCCTTTTGATTTACAAAGAAGCATTCAGTAACATGAAAGTAGGATATTCCTGTGCACTTTCCGTGGTACTGTTTCTGATCGCTGCCATGTTTGGTGGATTACTGTTCCTGGTATCCAAGAAACTGGTATATTATGAGAACTAGGAGGAAGGGTACATGAAATCAGCAAAAACAAAGCAGTTATGGAAAAATGTAATATTGTATGTTGTGAAGATTCTGGTAGCA
Source organism: Muricoprocola aceti (assembly GCF_025567005.1). Lineage (NCBI taxonomy): Bacteria > Bacillati > Bacillota > Clostridia > Lachnospirales > Lachnospiraceae > Muricoprocola > Muricoprocola aceti. Next base: position 83,979 of record NZ_JAOQKE010000011.1, on the reverse strand, counting down.
TTGATCATGTTCCTTCCGATTATCTGGATCATTACAGGTGGATTCAAGACACTGACAGAATTTACCACATCCTCCAATATCGTACCGAAAAAAGTAACATTTGAAAATTTTATTTACATATTTAAGAATTCTAATATCTGGCTGTATACAAGAAACACTGTCCTTCTGATGGGGGGAACAACTGCCGGAACCCTGATTTCCTCATCACTGGTGGCTTATCCACTGGCACGTATGGAATTCAGAGGAAAAAACCTGATTTTCTCCATCATCATTGCAACAATGATGATCCCTAATATTGCACTGATTATTCCACAGTACATTATGTTTGGAAAACTGGGCTGGCTGGACTCCCTGTTTCCAATGATTATTCCGGCATTCTTTGCTTATCCGTATAATGTATTCTTATTCAGACAGTATTTCCGTTCTATTCCAAAGGAACTGGATGAGTCTGCAACCATTGACGGATGCAACAAAATGCAGATTTTCTTCAAGGTACTGGCGCCACTTTCCAAGCCGACATATGCAACAATCGCAGTACTTTCCTGCGTATTCTGGTGGAACGAACTGACTCAGCCGGTATTCTATATCAACAGTGATCAATGGCGTACGCTGACGATTGCCCTGATGACAAGCTATATGTATACATCTGGAAACGCATTTGTCATTAACTGGCCATCGATTATGGCAGCAGCTACTTTAATGATTGTACCGCCTATGGTATTATATTTCTGTGGAAATCAGTTCCTGGTAGGTGGAATTAAGACATCCGGATTAAAGGGCTGATGTAGCCTTGCAGCAGGAATGCTACAGGCATTCCTGAAAAAAATGTAAGGGCGGGAAGAACGATGACATTGAAAGAAATAGCAGAACGGGCCGGAGTGTCCATAGCGACTGTGTCTTATGTGCTAAATGGAAATGCACAGATCAGTGATGAGACCAGACAGAAGGTAGAAAAGATCATCAAGGAGACCGGATATCGATCTAATATTCTGGCGAAAAGCCTGCGAAAGAACAAGACTTCACTGGTAGGGGTACTGGTGGAAGACGTGACCGTATGGCATACGGCATACATCATTGACGGAATTAATAAACTGGCAGAGGAAAAAGGATATCATACCATATTGAGTAATCTGAGACTGCTCAGCAAGATTGAAAGTCAGTTTGAGCATATCTCCATTTTTAAAGATGATATTAATAAAGCATTAGACGTACTTCTTGGAATGCAGGTGGATGGCATCATTTATGTGGGAATGCATGACCGTGATCTGGGCGATGTACTGAAGGACATTTCCAAACCAGTGGTTTACTGCTATTGCTATACATCTAATGAAGGCTCTTCTGTACGATACAGCAATAAAGAGCCCTGCTATCGGATGACAAAGATCTTTCTGGAACGGGGACATCGGGATTTCGCAGTCTTAAAAGGAAATGAACAGTCAGAGCCGACGCATTTGCGCATGCAGGGAATAGAAAAGGCACTGTCCGAGGTGGGTATTCAGTTAAAGAAAGAGAATATTATAGAAGGTAACTGGGACTATCACAGAACAAGAGAAGCAGTCCGACCGTTATTTGAGCGGCCGCATCTTCCAACTGCTGTGATGGCCATGAATGATGATATGGCAATTGCGGTAAGAGACGAAGTATTTGCCCATGAACTGCGGGTACCAGAGGATATTTCCATATCCGGTTTTGATAATGCAGACATTACATACTATGGAAGCCCAAAGATATACACGGTAGATCGTCCACTTCAGGAAATGGGCTATAAGGCGATGGAGATGCTTCTGGACAAGGTGAATGGATCTAAACAGGAAGATATGAATATAGTACTTCCCTGTAAAATAATAGAGGGAACATCGATTCGTCGTGTGGAATAGAACGGATCAGATGAGAAAGGAAAGAAAATGGAACAGAACAAGCTTCAGAATGTAGCGTTGAACCAGATTCATATTCAGGATGAGTTCTGGAATAAATATGTGAATCTGGTGGATGATGTGATTATTCCATTTCAGTGGGAACTGATTAATGACAATGTAGAAGGGGCAGAAAAGAGCTACTGTATCCGCAATTTCAGAATTGCCAGTGGACAGATAGAAGGCGAACATCAGGGAATGGTATTTCAGGATACGGATGTGGCAAAATGGCTGGAAGCAGTGGCTTATTCTTTAAATAAAAATCCGAATCCGGAACTGGAGAAGACCGCAGATGATGCTATCGACCTGATTGTAGGAGCCCAGTGCGAAGATGGCTATCTGAATACTTATTATACCATTACCGGAGAGAAACGCTGGTCTGATCTGTTTGAAGGACATGAATTGTATACCGCAGGACATATGATGGAAGCTGCAGTAGCTTACTATGAAGCAACCGGAAAAGATAAACTGTTGAAATCCATGTGCCGTTTTGCAGATTATATTTATGAAGTGTTCGGAAAAGGCGAAGGACAGATTCCAGGCTATCCGGGACATCCTGAGATAGAGCTGGCCCTGGTAAAGATGTATCATGCCACAAAGGAAAAGAAATATCTGGAACTGGCCAATTACTTTGTACGTACCAGAGGAGAGCAGCCATGTTATTTCCTTGGTGAGAAATGGAATCATGGCGGACAGTATATGTTCCCTGAATTCAAAGATTTCGGTATGGACTATACACTGGCAGACAAACCGATTCTTCAGCAGACAGAAGCCCAGGGACATGCAGTGCGTGCCGTATATCTGTATAGCGCTATGGCAGATCTGGCTGGGGAATATCAGGATGAAGAAATGCTGAAGGCCTGCGATACCTTATGGAAAAACATTACGGAAAAGAAGATGTATATTACCGGAAGTATTGGTTCTTCTTATTACGGAGAGTGTTTTACAGGTAATTATGATCTGCCGAATAATACTAATTATTCTGAGACCTGTGCCACCATCGGACTGGCTATGTTCTCCAACAGAATGTTCCAGATCACAAAAAATGGAAAATATATGGATACGGTAGAGACAGCGCTGTATAATACCCTGCTTTCCGGTACTGCACTGGATGGAAAGCACTTCTTCTATGTGAATCCACTGGAGGTAGTGCCTGAGATCGCAGAAAATAATACCAGCATGCGTCATATTAAGACCGTACGCCAGCAGTGGTTCGGTGTAGCATGCTGTCCTCCGAATATTGCACGTACACTGGAATCTCTTGGAAACTATATGTATGCAGTAGATGACACCACCATTTACTCCAATCTGTTCATTGGAAGTGATATTACTGCGGATATCCAGGGAAAAGAAGTGACAGTATCCCTGAAGGCAGATTATCCACGAAATGGAAGACTGGAATATACCATCAGTGGAGCAGAGGACAGTGCATTTACGCTGGCTGTCAGAAAACCGGGATACTCTGAGAACATCCGTGTGGCGGTAAATGGAGAAAAGGCAGAATACACAGAAAAAGGCGGATATATCTATCTGAACCGGACCTGGAAAGATGGAGATACCGTAACAGCAGAACTGGATGTGGAATTCCGCTTTGTATACTGTAATCCAAATGTACCATATAATGTGGGAAAAGTGGCTCTCCTGAAAGGCCCGTGGGTATACTGTCTGGAGGAAGTCGATAACGGTAAGCATTTAAGCTCTGTTGTGGTAGATCCGGAGCAGACAACGTTGACAGAAGAATATGACGAGAATTTAATGAATGGTACCCTATGTGTCAAATTTGGCGGAAAGAGAATTGATTATACGGATGTAGATGGAAAGCTTTATGTATCGGCACGGCCAAAATATAAAAAAGATATCTTCCGTGCAATCCCATATTGCTGCTGGAATAACCGTGGTAAAGGCGAAATGCTGGTATGGATGAGAACCATGGATGTTATGAAATAATTTAAGAAATGGAATCAGAATTCAAAAGTGGAGCATGTTACAAAAAGACCGTAACATGCTCTTTTTTGGCTTTTCTGGCAGGCACCAGCCGAGGAGATGTGGCAGAGCAGTATGCCACGCAGCTTCTACTGAAGGAAAAAGATCTTGAAGAGGCCTGGGTAGTGGGGTATAGTTATAACCAGATTGATCTGCACCCGGATGTCTATCGAGTAGCGTTTACTTATTATGCCAATGCAGAAGACGCAGAAACTGGTGAAGAAAGCTGCTACGGATATGATATTCAGGTGGATTCGGATTATAAAATAATCATAAAAGAGGAAAGCACTGCGATTGGTGAAGATATTTGGACGGAGATGTCCGAGGAGAGTGAAAATGAAGTATCATGAGATCAAACCAAGCAGCTAAGGCAGTGCGGAAAAAGGACGATATAGATATATGAGATACAAATTAGCCATATTTGATTTAGACGGAACCATTTTAGATACTTTAGAAGATCTGGCAGACAGCACGAATTATGCGCTGTCTGTTTATCATATGCCGGAGCATACCATTGATGAGGTACGCTGGTTTGTGGGAAATGGCATACATAAGCTGATCGAGCGTGCGGTTCCGAAGGGCAGCAGCGATGAGCAGATTGAGCAGGTATTTACTACATTTAAAGAATACTATAAGGATCACTGTGCGGTGAAGACCCGTCCTTATGATGGCATTATGGAACTTTTGAAGACCTTGCGTGAAAAAGGCATTCTCACAGCAGTAGTTTCGAACAAAGGAGACTTTGCGGTGCAGATTCTCTGTGAAGACTATTTCAGGGGAATGTTTGATTTTGCTGTGGGCGAGCGGGAAGGCATCCGCAGAAAACCGGCACCGGACAGTGTACTGGCGGTTCTGGAAAAGTTTCAGATTAGCAAAGACGAGGCAGTCTATATCGGAGATTCTGAAGTAGACATACAGACTGCTTTCCATGCCGGTATGAAAGAAATCGCAGTTACATGGGGATTTCGTCCGGAAAGTTTCTTAAAAGAAAACGGGGCGGACTGCATCGTCCATACCCCGGAAGAACTGCTGAAGGTGTTACAAAAATATACCTAAGTGAACCAAGTTTTTTTCGTGTTTTTCTTGATACAAAAAAGAGTGAAAAGAATTGACACGACAATTTTTTTATTATACAGTTATAATCGTGAGTACTAATAAAACTTTTACATTTTTGAGGAGGAAGTAGAGGATGAAACGTACAAAATTACTTGCAATGGTCATGACAACAGCAATCGCAGCTACAGGTGCGGTATGTGCAGCGAATGCAGAAGGCATTCCGGCTGAAGATCTGAAGGTTGGAGCCATCTACATCGGTGATGAGAACGAAGGTTACACAGCTGCACATATGGCAGGTATAGATGAGATGATGGAGAAGTTTGGTCTGGATGAATCGCAGGTCATTGAGAAGACGCTGATCGGTGAAGACGAGACTTGTTATGACGCTGCAGCAGATCTGGCAGACCAGGGATGCCAGATTATCTTTGGTACCAGCTTTGGTCATGAGACCTATCTGATTCAGGCAGCAGGCGAGTTCCCGGATGTTCAGTTCTGTCATGCAACCGGATATCAGGCAGCCAGCAGCGGACTGGACAATATGCACAACTACTTCGACAACATCTACGAAGCAAGATATGTGTCTGGTGTAGTTGCAGGTCTGAAGCTGAATGAGATGATCGAGAATGGTGACATCACAGAAGATCAGGCAAGAATCGGATACGTAGGAGCTTATCCATATGCAGAAGTAATTTCCGGATTTACATCCTTCTACCTTGGTGCAAAGAGCCAGTGCCCATCCGTTACCATGGAAGTAAAATACACCAACAGCTGGGCAAGCTTTGACCTGGAAAAAGAATGTGCAGAAGCACTGATCGCAGATGGCTGTGTACTGATTGGACAGCACGCAGATACTACAGGCGCTCCTACTGCAGCTCAGGCAGCAGGCGTTCCTTGTGTTGGTTACAACGTAGACATGATCGAGACCGCTCCGGACAGCGCACTGACCTCATCTAGCAATAACTGGGGTGTATATTACACCTACGCAGTACAGTGCATGATCGATGGAACTGAGATCGACAGAGACTGGACCGCAGGTCTGAAGGATGGCGCAGTTCTGATTACTCCACTGAATGACAAAGTAGTAGCAGAAGGAACACAGGAAGTAGTAGATGAAGTAGAGAGCCAGATCGAAGACGGATCTCTCCACGTATTTGATACATCTACATGGACAGTAGATGGCAAGGCACTGGATACTTACGAAAAGAACGGTGTAGAATACATCTCCGATGGATATTTCCACGAATCTGAATACGGCTCAGCTCCGGCATTTGATATCATCATCGATGGTATTGATTCTATCGTAGAATAAGAGAGAAGAAACTCATATAAGGGGGTTGCATTTTTTTGCAACCCCCGTTTTAATCAGGAGGAACACACGTGGAGCAGACATATGCAATAGAACTTCACAATATCACCAAGCGTTTCGGCAGCGTTACGGCCAATGAAAAAGTAGACCTGGAAGTAAAAAAGGGAGAAATTCTCTGTCTGCTTGGTGAAAATGGAAGTGGAAAGACTACATTGATGAATATGATATCCGGAATTTACTATCCGGATGAAGGAATGATCAAAGTTGACGGAAAAGAAGTAAAGATTCGTTCACCGAAAGACTCCTTTGATCTGGGAATTGGAATGGTACATCAGCATTTCAAGCTGGTTGATATTCTGACAGCAGCAGAAAATATCATTCTCGGACTGCCGGGAAAACAGATCCTGAACATGAAGCAGGTGAATAAAGAGATCTTAGATCTGGCTGCCAGATATGGATTTGAAATTGATCCGAAAAAGAAGATCTATCAGATGTCGGTATCAGAGAAACAGACGGTAGAGATTGTCAAGCTACTGTATCGTGGAGCCAGGATATTGATTTTGGATGAGCCGACAGCGGTATTGACCCCACAGGAGGCGGAGCGCCTGTTTAAAGTATTAAAGAATATGAAAAAAGATGGATGTTCGATTATCCTGATTACTCATAAGTTACATGAAGTATTAGCGGTATCTGACAGGGTTTCCATTTTGAGAAAGGGGCTGTATATTGATACAGTAAAGACCGCTGAGGCAACGGTAGAGTCACTGACCGAGATGATGGTAGGTGCCAGGGTGGAACTGAATATTGATCGTCCGGAACCTGTGAATCCAGTCAAACGTCTGGAACTGAAGAATGTGACCTGTAAGGATATCAATGAAGTAGTGACTCTGGATCATGCAGATCTTACCGTATATGGAGGGGAGATTCTTGGTATTGCCGGTATTTCCGGAGGAGGGCAGAAGGAATTACTGGAGGCAATTGCAGGACTTCAGCCGGTATCGGAAGGAAGCATTATGTTTTACCCGGAAGAGAATCAGCCAAAAGAGATTACCAATCTGGATGTGGCTGATATTCGTGCACTGGGCGTACGACTTGCATTCGTTCCGGAAGACCGACTGGGAATGGGACTGGTAGGTTCTATGGATATGACGGATAATATCATGCTGCGAAGCTATCAGCGAGGAAAGTCCTCATTCCTGGATCGTAAGACCCCGGGAGAACTGGCTCAGAAGATCAAGGATCAGCTGGAGATTGTGACACCAAGCATTTCTGCACCAGTAGGCCGTATGTCTGGCGGAAATGTACAGAAAGTGCTGGTAGGACGTGAGATTGCTCAGAAACCAAAGGTTCTGATGGTAGCTTATCCGACCAGAGGAATCGATATCAACTCCTCTTATGCGATTTATAATCTGTTAAATGAACAGAAGAAAAAGGGTGTGGCTGTCATCTGTGTGATTGAAGATCTGGATGTCCTTCTGGAACTGTGTGACCGGATAGCTGTTCTGTGTGGCGGTCAGATCACTGGCGTGCTGGATGGACGGACTGCAAAGAAGGATGAAGTCGGTGTACTGATGACAAAGCATGAGAAAGGAGGCGTTTCCCATGAATAAAGAACCTGTGTTTCATATGTCCAAACGGGAAACCATCAGTCTGGGGAAACGAATTGCCATTTATATTGCGGCTATTGTGCTTGCACTGATTGTCTGTGCAGCAGTGATTGTAGGACTGGTACATATGAACCCGTTGGATGTATATAAAGCAATTTTTGACGGTGCACTGGGAAGCAACCGTCGTATCTGGATCACCATTCGTGATATGCTGGTACTGTTATGCATTGCAGTTGGTCTTGCACCAGCCTTTAAGATGCGTTTTTGGAATATCGGAGCAGAAGGACAGGTACTGATCGGTGGTGTAGTTTCAGCAGCCTGCATGATCTATCTGGGTGGAAAGATGCCAAATGCACTGCTGATCCTGCTGATGATCGCAGGAAGTGCTCTTGGCGGATTCATCTGGGGGTTGATTCCTACTTTTTTCAAGGCACACTGGAATACCAACGAGACATTATTTACCTTGATGATGAACTACGTAGCGATGCAGGTGGTTACTTTCTGTATCTGTTTCTGGGAGAATCCAAAGGGCTCTAACAGTGTGGGGATTATCAATCAGGCTACACAGGCTGGCTGGCTTCCATCCGTAGCCGGAAATGCCTACTTCTGGAATGTGGTGATTGTCATGATTCTGACGGTGGCGATGTTCATTTATCTGAAATACAGTAAACAGGGATATGAGATTGCAGTTGTGGGAGAAAGTGATAATACTGCCCGCTATGCAGGAATTAATGTCAGTAAAGTGATGATGCGTACCATGGCGATCTCAGGAGCAATCTGTGGTATTGCCGGATTTATTCTGGTCAGTGGTTCCGGACATACGATTTCCACATCGACGGCAAATGGTCGTGGATTTACGGCCATTATTGTAGCATGGATGGCGAAGTTCAATACATTTGTCATGATTCTGATTGCATTTGGTCTGGTATTCATGGAAAAAGGTGCTACGCAGATTGCATCTCAGTATGGACTAAATGAAAATGCTTCCAGCATCATGCTGGGTATCATTCTGTTTTTCCTGTTGGGTGCAGAATTCTTTATCAACTATAAAATAGAAAGAAATAAAAAATAGGAGGAACGGCAATGGGCACACTTATTATTTTTATTCAAAAAGCAATCGTTCAGGGCATGGGAATCCTGTTTGGAACAGAAGGAGAGATCCTGACTGAGAAATCCGGTAACCTGAACCTGGGGATTCCTGGTATTATGTATATGGGTGGAATCGCAGGACTGATGGGGGCATTTTTCTATGAAAAAAATACCGCAAACCCAAGTGCAGCAGTGGGAATGCTGATTTCTCTGCTCTGTGCATTTGTCTGCGCTATGCTTGGCGGTCTGATCTACAGTATACTGACCATTACTTTGAGAGCCAATCAGAACGTAACCGGTCTGGCTCTGACTACGTTTGGCACTGGCTTTGGTAACTTCTTTGGAGGTTCGATTTCCAAGCTGGCCGGTGGGGTAGGACAGATATCAGTCAGCACCACAGCCGGAGCCTATCAGGCAAAGATTCCTGGGTTGTCAAAGATACCGGTGATTGGAAGCATTTTCTTCTCTTATGGTTTCCTGACCTATGTGGCGATTTTGCTGGCAGTTTTATTATCGTTCTTCCTGTTCCGTACCAGAAATGGACTGAATCTGCGGGCAGTAGGAGAAAATCCGGGAACGGCGGATGCAGCCGGAATCAATGTAAGCAAATATAAATATCTGGCAACCTGTATCGGAGCTGGCATTGCCGGACTGGGCGGCCTATATTTTGTAATGGAATACAGTGGAGGAACCTGGACGGATAATGGATTTGGAGACAGAGGCTGGCTGGCAGTGGCACTGGTTATCTTTGCTATGTGGAAGCCAGTCAATGCGATCTGGGGATCCATCCTTTTCGGGGCATTATATATTCTGTATCTGTACATTCCAGGACTTGGAAGAAGTGCACAGGAGATTTTCAAGGCACTGCCATATGTGGTAACGATCATTGTACTGGTAGTGATCAGCTTCCGTAAGAAAAAGGAAGATCAGCCACCGGAAGGTCTGGGACAGGCCTATTTCAGGGAGGAACGATAGAAAGGATATTGCATGGGTAATAAAACAGAAACAGGAAAAAGAGCATATCTCAGATACACCCTTTGGTTTCTGATTACCGGAGCATTTGTGTTTGGCTGGTTTGCAGTCAGCGGCAAATCTATGGTATGGAAGTTTGACGGAGTATATCAGCACTTTAATACGCTGGTATACTACGGCAAATATCTGCGTAAGATTCTGCATAGCCTGTTTGTGGAACATAAATTCTGTGTTCCTATGTGGGATATGAGTATTGGCTATGGCGCAGATATTCTGACGACGTTGAATTACTATGCCATAGGTGATCCGCTGACTTTGTTGTCTGTACTGGTTCCGGGATCTCTGACGGAGTATCTTTATGCGGCGCTGATTATTCTGCGTTTTTATCTGGCAGGAGCAGCCTTTACCGCCTATTGCCGCTATCATCAGAATGAAGAAACCGGGGTTTTACTTGGATCTCTGGTTTATGCATTTTCCGGATTCGCCTTATTCTGCGGAGTCAGACATCCGTATTTTGTGAATCCGATGATCTATCTGCCACTGATTCTGATCGGAATCGATAAAATATTTCGAAAAGAAAAGCCATGGCTGTATGTGATCATGGTGGCGGTCAGTGCCGTCAGCAATTTCTATTTCTTTTATATGATAGTATTGATGATGGTGATCTATGCGGTGATCCGCTATCTGATGATCTATAAAAAAATCCGTATCCGGGAACTGGTGCCATGTTTGGGCACATTTGCAGGCTGGTCTCTGCTGGGAGTCGGAATCTCTCTTCCAGTTTTACTGCCATCAGCCATGTATGTACTTGGAACCGGAAGAATGTCAGCCAGGAACTATGTGCCGGTACTATATCCACTCGCTCATTATGCAAAGCTGTTGAATGATTTCTTCGGTGTGGATTATACCATGGCCAGCAGCCGCTATTATACGGTGATGGGATTTGCACCGATTCTGCTGGTGGCGCTTCTGGTACTTCTGGTTCGATGGAAAAAGAACAGAGAACTGAAAGCGGGCTGGCTGATCCTGACAGTATTACTTCTGATTCCGTTTGCCGGACATATGATCAATGGCTTTTCCTATGTATCTAATCGATGGATCTGGGCCTATGGTATGCTGTTGTCCTATATTCTGGTGAAGATGTATCCGGAATTTGGAAAACTGGAAAAAAAAGAACGGATGGCGCTGCTGGTGCTGGGATGTGTAGTGCTACCTGCTGGCGAACTGATTCTGAACCAATATGCGACGCTTCACGGATGGATTGGGATTGGTATGACGATGCTTTTGACTGCTAAAATAGCTGATCCGAAGCACAGCTGGCAGCAACGGCAAACAACGGCATTTTTCCTGGTAACTACATTGGTGTCTGTCGCAGCAAATGCGTACTTCCTTTTTTCACCGAATCAGACCAATTATATTGGAGATTTCCGGGAACAAGGCGCACCTTATGCCATGTTGACGGCACAGGCGCAGAATGAGATCATTCAGGAAATTGGAGACACAGATACCTTTTACCGATATGACCAGTATGGCAATGTAGCCAGAGAAAATACGGCTATGCAGAATCGACTGTATGGAACCGATTTTTATTACAGTGTGACGAACAATGCGGTAGCAGAATTCCTGCAGGAGATGGATACATCCAATTCCATGGAACAGATGTATGACGGATTGGATGGACGCACGATACTGGATCGCCTGACTGGTGTACGATATTTTATTATTAAGAAAGAAAAAGAACAGTACCTGCCTTATGGATATACAGAAAAGGTAGCAGAGAATAAAAAATATGCGGTGTATCGCACTGATGAGACATTGCCATTTGGATATACCTATAGCAGTGTGATATCTCAGGACAGCTGGGACAGTCTGAAAGTAGTGGAAAAACAACAGGCTATGCTGCAGGGAGCCTGGATAAAGAGAACAGGAAACACGGAAGCAGATCTTCCAGAGACCGAACTGAGTTTTTCCGATGTGACACCGGAATATGAGATCACCACAGAGGGGGATATCACAATATCTGGCAGCGAGTATCAGGTAAAGGAAAAAGATGCCTCCATTACGTTTCATTATCAGGGAGTGGAAAACTGTGAGACATATCTGGTGATTGAGGGACTGGATTATGAGGGAACAGCTACAAAGTTTACATTGAAGATAGACAGAGATAATGTGGAGAAAAAAGGAGCGGTCTACACCTGCCGCAACAGTTTTTACAGCGGAAAAGAAGACTTTCTCTACAATCTTGGATATCATAGTGAAGCATCCTCTGAAGTAACACTGACGTTTCAGCAGAAAGGTACCTATACCATCGGAAAAATGTATCTTTCGGAACAGCCAATGAATATGCTGGATGAACAGACAGAAGCAAGAAAGGAAGATCAGCTGGAAAATCTCGTGATTGGTGATAATATCATAACTGGAGATATCACGCTGGATCAGCGGAAACTGCTGGTATTATCCCTGGCTTACAGTACAGGATGGAAAGCTTATGTAGACGGGCAGGAGCAGACATTACTGCAGACGAATGGAATGTTCTGTGGGCTGAAACTGGAGTCAGGAAAACACAGAATTAAACTGCGGTATCAGACACCATATCTGATACCTGGACTGATAACCGGTCTGTTCAGTATTTTACTTTGTATGGGGATTGCATTACAGATGCGAAAGAAAAAATAAGGGGATTAAAATGAAAGAAAAAACGAACGATAAAAACAGAGTGGAAAAAGCAGTTGTAAAGCATATGCGAATGCTGACAATGTTGTTGATCCTGGTGCTGGCTATGGCAGCACCGGTTAATGCAAAAGGCGGAACCAGATTCCTGACAGCAACACGTATTACGAAAACGGTACTGGATAAACTGGATCTGGAGAATATAGATAAGGTCATGATCGTGGCACATCCGGATGATGAGATGCTCTGGGGAGGCATGCATCTTATTCAGGATGATTATCTGGTAGTCTGCCTGACCAATGCCAATACCAGAAGATATGGAAAGACCAGAATGCGGGAATTTAAAAAAGTGATGGAACAGACAAATGACATCGGACTGATGTTGAACTATCCAGATTACAGCAGCACAGGAGGAATCGATAACTGGACATCCTGTTCGAAGCGCATGCAGGAGGATCTGAATACATTACTGACCTATAAGAACTGGAAGGAAGTAGTGACTCATAACAAGCAGGGAGAATATGGACATAAACATCATAAAAAGACACACCGCTTTGTGACCAAAGCTTTTAAGAAAGCAGGGCTTACCGGCGCAACATTGAAATATTTCGGAAAATATCATAAAAAAGGATATAAAAAAGCATCTGTTTATACAAAAGCACAAATTCAGAAAAAGAAACGGATTCTCAGTACTTACAGAAGTCAGAGAAGTATCTATACATTTGGACATATGAATCCATATGAGAACTGGACAACAGCAAAATAGAAAAAAAAAACCGGCTTACCAGAAAATCTGGCTGAGCCGGTCTTTTAAATGTCTTAAAATATTTATTTTACTACTTTGATCCATCCTTCAGGAGCTTTGATATGTCCCATCTGGATACCGGTCAGTGTCTCACGAAGCTTCGTAATGACTGGTCCCATTTCTTCCATTCTGCTTGGGAAGCAGATCTCTTTGCCGTGGTCATTGATCTTTCCAACAGGAGAAATGACAGCGGCAGTACCGCAAAGACCACATTCTGCAAAATCTTTTACTTCATCGAAGTATACTTCACGTTCTTCAACTTCCAGTCCAAGATATTCCTTTGCAACATAGATCAGAGAACGACGAGTGATAGATGGCAGGATACTGTTTGACTTTGGAGTAACTACTTTGTTATCCCTGGTAACAAAGATGAAGTTTGCTCCACCTGTTTCTTCTACCTTTGTTCTGGTGGCTGCATCCAGATACATATTCTCGGCAAATCCTTCACGATGAGCTTCCATAATTGGGTAAAGGCTCATTGCATAGTTCAGACCAGCCTTGATGTGTCCGGTACCATGAGGTGCTGCACGGTCATAATCACTGACACGGATGGTGATTGGCTTAGCGCCACCCTTGAAGTAAGGACCAACCGGGGTAGCAAATACACGGAACTGATATTCACTGGCAGGTTTTACACCAATGACAGCATCACTGCCGAACATATATGGACGAATATAAAGAGTAGCACCAGATCCGTAAGGTGGAACGTAAGCTTCATTTGCCTCTACTACTTTTACAACAGCATCTACGAATTTATCTTCCGGGAATACCGGCATCTCCAGACGACGGCAGGAATCAGCCATACGTGCTGCATTCAGATCAGGACGGAAAATAACGGTACGTCCATCTTCGGTAGTGTATGCTTTCATACCTTCAAAACAGGTCTGAGCATACTGCAGAACACCGGCACATTCAGAGATGGTAACAGTAGCGTCTGTAGTCAGACCGCCTTCTTCCCATGCTCCATTTTTATAATTAGCTACAAAACGATAATCTGTAGGAACATAGCCAAATCCAAGATTTGACCAGTCGATATTTTTCTTTTCCATAATAACTTCCTCCTAATGTATATGGATCACTTCAGCAACACTTTATCTTGCTAAAGAATAGATTGTTTTTAGTTTACACCCGAATAAAAAGAGCGTCAAGAACTTAAAAAATAATTGACGCAAATAAAAAAAAGTAATACCATTAATTGATTTAAATATGAGGGGGCATAACTATGCGAATGATGTTAGTAGGAGCCGGTGCGGTCGGTGAAAGTATTGTAAAAGTAATGCAGTGGAGAGACCCCAAAGGGATGTGGCTGGAGTATGTGCTGGTCTGTGACTATGATAAGTCCCGGGCGCAGGAAGTAGTGGATAAACTTCACGGAGATGCCAGATTTGAAGCAGAAAAAGTAAATGCCACAGATCGTGAAGATATGAAAAACCTGATCAGAACCCATAAAATAGACTTTGTAATGGATGCGGCACCACCATTTGCCAGCAATATGATTTTTGATGCGGCTTTCGCTACAGGTGTTAATTATGGAAGTATGGGTACCTGGTCTGTACCGATGGATGAACCAAAGCTGGGACTGGGGATCGAGAACAGTTATACAGAGCCGATGACAAAGTATAACTTTGATCGTCATGAGGCGTGGAAACAGCAGGGAAATATGGCAGTGATCTGCATGGGCATTGACCCTGGCGTGGTGAATGTCTTTGCCAAATATGCAGCAACGCATCTGTTTGACGAGATGACGGAAGTCCATGTAAAGGATGGCGGCAACCTGACCGTGCCAGGAGCAGATCCAGATGATATCATGTTTGGATTTAACGTATGGACGGTGCTGGATGAGGTGATGAATCCCAATGTAGAATATGATGCAGAAAAAGGTGGCTTTATCGTAGAAAAAGCCTTTGCCGGACAGGAAGTATTTGAGATGCCGGATGGCGTGGGACCGAACACACTGGTGAAGGTAGAACATGAAGAAGTCGTGACTATGGCCAGATTTTTAAAGCAGTATGGCCTGAAAAAAGCAACCTTTAAGATCAGTCTGGATGAGAATCTGATTACGGCCCTGAAGGTACTGGATAAGCTGGGACTGCGCAGCATCCATCCGGTACAGGTGGGAGACGTATCTGTCGTTCCAAGAGACGTGGTAGCAGCCTGTGCCCCGCAGCCAAAAGATATCGGTAGCGAGATGGTTGGAAAAATGCTGGTAGGGGTACATTGCATCGGAAAGAAGGATGGCCAGGAGAAAGAGTATTTCCTGTATCAGCCATTTGACAATCAGGAATCCATGAAACGCTGGGGAAACCAGGCGGTCACGGCGCAGACAGGATTTGGTGCGGCTCTGGCTCTGGAGCTTATTGGAAAAGGAATCTGGAAAGAAACCGGTGTCTATTCACCGGAATACTTTGATCCGGAACCGTATATGCAGCTTATGGATGAAAGTGGATATGAGTATGATATTATAGATATAAGTAAATAAGGAATACAGTTGAAATCCATCTTTTTATAGTCTATAATATGACGCGTAACATTGACCAAAACGCATGAAAATGCGCTTTTTTAGAAAATACAAAAGGAAATAATATGGAGACACCGATTCAGAGACTGGACTTTCCCAATCACAGAAATGTCCGGTTATATTGTAAAAGAGAAGATCTTCTGCCATTTTCTCTTGGTGGGAATAAAGTGCGAATTGGCCAGGCATTTTATGCAGATATGCTGGCAAAGGGAAAAGACTGTATGATGGTATACGGTAACAGCCGTTCGAATCTGTGCCGCGTACTGGCGAATCTGTGCAGAGCACATCAGATACCATGCTATATGATCTGTTCCAGAGAAGAAGGGGAAGAAAGTGGAATCGAGACCAACAACAGCCGTTTGATGAAGTGGCTGGGAGCGGAAGTGATTCCCTGTGAGAAGACTAATATCGCCCAGACAGTGGAAGATACGGTAAATCGTCTGACTGCAGAAGGAAAGCATCCTTATTATATATTTGGAGATAAGTATGGAACCGGAAACGAAGGTACTCCGGTTCAGGCCTATGTAGACGGATACCGGGAGATTCAGCAGTGGGAGAAACAGGAAGGCGTTCTGTTTTCTCATATTTTTTTTGCATCGGGCACCGGTTCTACCCAGTGTGGACTGGTCAGCGGAAAGATTCTGGAACAGGGAAGCGAGAAGATTGTGGGCATCTCCATTTCTTCAAGAGAATACGAACGTGCCATGAAAGTGATGCAGACGGGAATACAGGATTATTTTGCCGAAAATCATCTGGAACTTCCGGTTGATTTTGCGAAGGAGCTTCATCTGGAGATGGGGTATCGACAGGAAGGCTATGGAAAGTACGATGACCGGATTATGAAGGTGATCCGTGAGGAGTTCTGCCGCAATGGACTGCCTCTGGATCCGACCTATACCGGAAAGGCTTTCTGGGGCATGAAAGAATACATAGAAGAACATCAGTTGGAAGACTGTAATGTGCTGTTTCTGCACACCGGCGGAACCCCGCTCTTTTACGACTGTCTTCCGGGAGGAACGTTATGAAATTGATATCAATCGTCATTCCATGTTACAACTCTCAGGCCACGATTCGAAAAGTGGTAGAGATGGTCATGGAAGAATTCAAGAAGATGGAGCAGTATGAATGCGAATTTGTACTGGTGAATGATGGCTCACCGAAGGATGATACCTACGGAGAGATCCAGCGTCTGGGAGAAGATTATGCCAATGTAAAAGGTGTCAATCTCCTGCGCAACTTTGGACAGCACAATGCACTGATGGCAGCATTACATTATACATCAGGAGATTATATTCTTGGAATGGATGATGATATGCAGACTCACCCATCTCAGATCAGTAAGCTGATCCATAAAATGGAAGAAGGATTTGATCTGGTATATGGCTGTTATCCAAAGAAGAAGAATTCTTTCCTGAAAAATCTTTCCAGTAAGATCAATGAGGTATCATCCCGCATTCTTCTCGGAAGACCAAAGAATATTGTATCCAGCAATTTCTGGATGATCACCAGACAGGTGAGAGATGAAGTGATCAAGTACGATAGCTTTAATCCGTATATTGACGGTATTTTTTACCGTACCACACATAAGATCGGAAATGTGGAAGTGGAACACTTCAAGAGAGAGGTGGGAACTTCTAATTATACATTGAAAAAGCTGCTGAAGCTGTGGCTGGCTTATTGGAATTATTCTGTGATTCCGCTGCGTATTTCTTCCGTATTGGGAGGTATTTCAGCGGCGGGCGGCTTTCTTGCAGCATTATGTATCATTATTTACAAGATGATCGACCCTACCGTTGTAGTGGGCTGGTCCTCTACCATGTGTATTGTGGTGGTATTTGCCGGTCTGATCCTTATGGTTCTCGGAATTATAGGGGAATATCTGGGTAAGATGATACTGATTCTGAACCGTACACCACAGTTTATTGTGAGGGAAACCATTAACATTGCAGACAAGGATGAAAAACAGTGAAGAAAATCATGATTTTAGGAGCGGGAACCTATCAGGTTCCCCTTATTCAGACTGCCCGCCGGATGGGGCTTTACACAATTGTAGTCAGTATTCCGGGAGATTATCAGGGATTTGCTCTGGCAGATAAGATCTACGAACTGGACACCAGAGATAAAGAACGGATACTGGAGGCGGCCAGAGCGGAACAGATTGATGGAATCTGCACTTCTGGAACAGACGTGGCGGTAAGTACCATTGGATATGTATGTGAAAAAATGGGCCTGTCGGGAATCCCTCAGGAAGCGGCAGCAATATTGACAGATAAGGTGCTGATGAAGGAGGCATTCTTAAAAGGCGGTGTGTCTGCTTCGACAGGAATGCGTGTATACAGCCTGGCAGAAGCCAGAGGCGCTGCGGAACGGATAGGATATCCGGTAGTAGTGAAGCGGGTAGACAGTTCTGGAAGCCGTGGGATTACCGTAGTAGAACAGCCGGAGAGGCTGGACGAGGCATATTATTATGCAAGCGAACGAACCACCAGAGACTATGTATTGGTGGAAGGATTTATCCGTGGCACTGAGATTGGTGTGGATGGATTCGTGCAGGATGGGCAGCTGGTATTTCTGGCACCGCATACCAAGTTCGTTTACCGGGGAAAGAATACGACGATCCCGGTTGGCCATGCATTTCCATATCATTGTGCACAGGAAGTTTATGATGAGATCGGACGGCAGATGCAGGCGGCAGTGAGCGCGGCCGGAGCAGATCAGTGTTCAGTGAATGCAGATGTTTTTGTAGATGGAAAGAAAGTGTCCATCATTGAGATGGGAGGAAGAACTGGCGCAACCTGTATTCCGGAATTGATTTCCATTTATTACGGATTTGACTTTTATGAGAAAATGCTTCGCAGTGCACTGGGAGAACAAGTGGAATTCAACTGCACCGGCAGTCAGCCATGCATGGCCAAACTACTGCTGAGTCCGGTGGAGGGAAAGATTACTTCTATTGATAAAGAAGGAATCCGGGTCCTGGAGGAACAGGGTGTAACGGTATCTCTGGACTTCCCGGCAGGACATAAAGTATTTGCCATGGCAGATGGTACTGACCGGATCGGGCATATCATTGCCTGCACTGAAGACGAAAGCCAGCTGGATGCGTGGATGATGCAGGTATACCGTTGTATTTGTGTGGATGGTGTGACCCTGGAGGATATATGGAAAAGATAAAAAAATACATATTGTTGCATCTGACAGTGATGCTGTTTTCCTTTACCAGCGTCTATTCAAAAGCAGCGTCCGGCTTCTACAACCGGGAAGGCCTGACCTCCCCGATGTTGTATCTGTTTTTGTTTCTAATGTTGCTGAACTGTGCATTATATGCAGTGATCTGGCAGAAAGTAATCAAGAAGTTTGAACTGAACGTGGCTTATGCCAACCGTACCGTATACCTGATCTGGTCTCAGATCTGGGCGGTTGTCATTTTCCATGAAAATTTATCGGTGAACAATATCATTGGCATGATCATTGTATTCATCGGAGTACTGGTGGTGGTTGCTCATGAATAAATATTTGCTGATTATGTTTATTGCGACCTTTTTTTCAGCATCTTCTCAGATATTGCTGAAGCAAAGCGCAAATCAGACCCATAAAAATGTGATTTTTGAATATCTGAACTGGCGGGTTATTCTGTCTTATTTCATTTTCTTTGCGGTACTGCTGGTCAATACCTACGCCTATACTCAGGTGGATATGAAGTATGGTGCCGTGATCGATACCTGCACCTACGTATTCGTCATGATTCTTTCGGGCGTGATCTTGCGTGAAAGTTTCACAAAGTGGAAGCTCATCGGAAACCTGATCATCATTGCGGGAGTCATTGTCTATACACTGTAGGCCACTGGGGACGAAAGTTTCTTGGCTCTGTCCCTTAATGTTTTTAAGGAAGGAAAAAGTTATGGAAGAGAGAAAAAGCAAGAGTGCCAGCGCAGTCTGTTCCTATGCAAAAAAATGTGGCGGCTGCCAGTACCAGGGCATGGAATATGCTGCTCAGTTGAAGAAAAAGCAGAAGGAAATGAATAAGCTTCTGAAGGATTTTGGACATACAGAGCCAATCATTGGCATGAAAGATCCACTTCACTACCGCAATAAGGTACATGCGGTATTTGGCCGCACCAGAAAAGGAGAGATTGTGTCCGGTACTTATGAAGCCGGAACCCATAAGATCGTAAATATTGATGAATGCATAATCGAAGATCAGATTTCCCAGTCCATTATCCACACCATTCGTGGACTGCTGAAATCTTTCAAGATTAAAACATATGATGAAGATACCGGGTATGGATTGCTTCGTCACGTGCTGGTACGCCGTGGTTTTGCTACCGGACAGGTTATGGTGGTGCTGGTGCTGGCTTCTCCGATTCTTCCATCTAAGAATAATTTTGTAAAAGCACTGCGCAAAGAGCACCCGGAGATATCTACGGTTGTGCTGAATGTGAATGATAAGAAAACCAGCATGGTACTGGGAGAGCGGGATATTGTACTTTATGGAAAAGGCTATATCGAAGATATTCTCTGTGGCTGCAGGTTCCGTATCTCACCCCAGTCCTTCTATCAGGTGAATCCGGTGCAGACGGAGCGCCTGTATCAGACCGCCATGGACTATTCAGGACTGACTGGAAAAGAGAGGGTGATTGATGCCTACTGTGGTATCGGTACCATCGGTATGGTGGCTGCCGGACGGGCAAAAGAAGTCATTGGTGTGGAACTGAACCGTAATGCCGTGCGGGATGCCCGAATCAATGCCAAACTCAATCAGATCAAAAACATTCACTTTTATGAAGATGATGCAGGCAAATTCATGGTTGCCATGGCAGAAGCAGGAGAGAAAGTGGATGTAGTATTCATGGATCCACCGAGAAACGGAAGTGATGAAGCATTTCTCTCTTCTGTGGTGCGTCTGCAGCCACAGCGGATCGTCTATGTATCCTGTGGACCGGATACCCTGGCACGAGATCTGAAATACTTAACGACACATGGCTATGCCGTGAAAAAAATGCAGCCGGTGGACATGTTTGGATTCACACAGCACGTGGAGACGGTTGTTCTTTTGTCCCAACAAAAACCAGATGACACGATAGAGATCGACTTAGACCTGGACGAGCTGGATGCCACCAGTGCCGAGTTGAAAGCAACCTATCAGGAAATCAAAGATTATGTGCTGAAAGAATTTGGCTTGAAGGTTTCAAGTTTATATATTTCTCAGGTAAAACGCAAATGTGGAATTGAAGTGGGAGAAAACTATAATCTTCCAAAATCAGAAAATGCAAGAGTTCCGCAATGCCCGAAAGAGAAAGAAGATGCTATCAAGGCTGCCCTGAAATATTATGCGATGATCTAAGGACATTGCTGATTTCAAGGAGGAATAACACATGAAAAGTACATTTGAAAAAATGGGTGGAACCTACACACTTGGCGCAGACGGAATTTACTATCCGAATCTTGTCAGTACAGATGAAGAACCGCATTATGGGAAATATGGAATGATGCGGAAAACATATCTGAAAGAGTATCGTCCGGCAATGTATTCACTGTATATGCTGGAAGACAGACTGACAGAACATCTGAATACTGTGGACGATGAAGCACAGGAGAGAATGGATATTCTGGTGCGTCAGATGATGGATAGGCAGGGCATTACGGAAGAATTGAAAGTTCGTGATCAGATGAAATGGGTCAGAGCGATAAATGGTATTCGTAATATGGCGGAAGAGATTGTGTTAAATGAATTGATTTACAGGTAAACAAAGAGCTGAACAGGTAGGAAGAAAAATCCTATTTGTTCAGCTTCTGCATTTGTAAGGGTTCAAAGAAGAATCAAATTACAATTCCATATCAGGTGACCTTTTCTAAGTTCCGGAAGGGTGTTTTTTCTGCCATGGTTATAAGTTACACAGATTTAATTATTCCATAGTATGGCTTAAAAAATATCCGAATATAACTTCATAGAAATAATTATAATGGGGAGACTATTTGATATATTTGTGCTAATATTCTGCAATTCTACTGCTAGTCGATTGATTTATGCGTACTCCCATTATAATATGTGTGCAGGAGGTGGATGTATGTATCAGATTAGTAATGAAAAATTCGGTTTATTTGTAACCGAATTAAGAAAGAAAAAGAATTTAACTCAAAAGGATTTGGCTGAAAAATTATATGTATCAGATAAAACGGTCAGCAAATGGGAACGTGGTCTTAGTATGCCTAATGTCGTATTACTCATACCAATAGCTGATATATTAGATGTTACCGTTACAGAATTGTTACGTGGAGAAAAAATAGATACACAGAAAAATATTGATACAAAAGAAGTCGAGGAATTGGTAGTAGGCTCTCTCGATATGGCTGTGAGGAATTCTATTCATCAGCATAGAAAAAACTGGATATTAGCATATTTGTTATGTTTTTTTATATCTATTACAGAAATTATTATGTTAGTTGTATCTGGAAGTTCATTAGCTGAGATGAAAGGGGATATATTGCTGGTTACCGGGGGAATGCTTTTATTTGGTGCATGGTTTTGTTTCTTTGCAAAAGACATATTACCAACATATTATGATGCCAACAAGATAAATTATGTTTCACAAGGAATTTTTAGAATACATCTAGTTGGTTTATCTTTTAACAATGGAAATTGGATATACATCTGCACAACTTTAAAAATATGGACACTTGCAACGGTTGTTCTATATCCTCTTGCAGGTATTATAATAATCAATTGTCTCAATATAGCTTTATGGGATATTTTAAATAAAATTTTCTTAATTATGATATTAGGTGGTATGGTAGTTTCGATTTACATTATCGGGAAAAAATACGAATAATTAAATTACCTGCTATCGTTGTGGATATTACTAATTTACAACATTCTTCATGGGAAATAAGGAATGATGCAGAAGAGATTGTGTTAAGCGAATTAGCGTACATTTAAAACGTGGAAAGCTCCTTCGGGAGCTTTTTGCTGGTTATCAAGAAAGTATATAGAAAATGCATTAATCATATGGTATGATTTGAACAGAAGATAGAATCTTATGAAGTAAGAAGAATATTTTGGAGGAACGTAACTTAGAAGTTACAGAATTAAGTTAATCGTGCCATATGGCTTGATTATAAACGCAAAGATAAAAACGCAACGTACATCTTTGATGTGCCAGAGCCGGTAGGTAGCCCGGCCGTCCTATATAAATAGGGTAAGTAACCTGCCCCTCCGGGTTGTCCATTCTTTGTTCAATCAATTTTAGGAGGGATTCTTATGGACAAAGTAAATGGAAAGTATTATTTTCTTTAGTATTTGGGAAAAAATATGTTTCTGTTGAGCTTGAAAAAGAAAATAAATATGAAGTATCAGGAAAAAAACTGAAAAGTTTTTTGGATATGATTGATTTAGGACAAATTAATGAAGCAGAAAACATACTTTTAGATAACATTGATTATACAAATAAAGAGGAGGTAATGGCAGCTGCTCTTTTTTACCAATACCTTAGTGAGAAGGATAATGAATTCTTGGAGAACAATAATTATACAAAAGAAGAAGTACTTTCAGGATTTAAACAATTACTTATACAGTCTGGATATAAGGAGTTGTTTTATTTGATCAAAGATGATAATGAATGGTAATATAATTTTAGTCAACTTTTAGACAACTTACAGAGCGGAATATAAAATTGGCGTATGGAAGTTTTGATTTCCATACGCCTTTTTGAAAGGAGTTTATTTTTGAACAAGAGATTTGTAAGAGTATATTATCTACTCGAAGATGATTACAATTCCATATCATAGGACTTTTTCTTAGCCCAAGCAGGCTGATTTCGCCGTATCTCCTGTTTCCTCTGACATTCAAGTTCCCAGGCACGATGGGAGAAGACATCAGGATCTTCAACATTCAGATAATCCACTTCATTGGCGGCAATATCACGGCGGTGATAGTCATAATATTTACCAAAAGTTCCTTTAAGCTGTTCAATCAGCTTATCCCGGAAAGCAGGACGTATCTGGATTCTGGTATCCAGTAATTCTGTATATTGTTCTGGATCAGAACGAAATTTTTCTTCCCGGAAAGCGGAAGCATCTTTTTTTAGCTGCTTTTTGAGCGAAGTGTCCTGAGTATCCAAGATATCCAGATTTTTATTCATCTGGTCATATTTCTTGGATAGATTCGTCATATCTTTATCGGTAGAGCATTGTGCCTGGAAGATTAGCTGTTCTTTCTGTGATTTCAGTTCTTCGATTTCTTCTGTAACAGTGGTAAGCTGTTGATTCAATTTTATATGCTGGATGGGATTCAAAATACTGGTTTTATCCTTTTGCACATTCAGTTCTTTCCGTTCCGTAACTTTCGCTTTGAGTTTCTTTTTGACGGTGTTGTATTTATTCAGTATTGGAATAAAATGATTCATCCAGTCATGTATCACTTCTTTTTGCATTTCATTGTGAAGTAAATGATATTGTGTAAAAATCATATGATTGCGGATCGCTTCCAATGTTTCTGCAATTATCGGAATAGATTTTTCTACAGCTTCAGCCAATTTTGCTACCTGAGCTTTTAATTCCCGGAGCATTTTGTTATCTGCACGAATCTGACGGTTGATTTCACAACGGTCTGATATTATGCCATTCTTTTCCATATTCTGGGCAATGTAGCCTTCATGGATGGTTGGCTGCTCGGTGATTCCCTGATCTGCAAAGCTGCGGTGATCAATGGCAGCATTTATCTGATTACGTGCAAGCATTTTATTTACGGCATCTGCCCAGTTTGCCCGCCAGATGCAGAGTTGTTCATCACTGTTCCATTGTTCGGAAATAGGATTCTGTCTGCCATATCGGCTGCTCTTGGGGTGCTTATCAATCCGTTCATATCCTTTTTTCTGTGCGGAAGATGGAGTCAGATATTCTTTCTTTTTCCCAACTTTATAGCGATATTGCTTTTCCCATCCCTGTTTTTGAGCAGTTTTAAATTCAAAAGCAGTAAATCCTTTTTCTTCCCCATCTTTGATACAGAGATATTCTTTTTCGGTTTTATACTGCCATGTTCCATTTTCACTTAGTGGTCGGACAGTAAGAAGAATGTGTGCATGGGGATTGTGACCATCTGTATCGTGAATGGCAAAATCAGCACACATCCCCATATCTACAAAATTCTTTTTAATAAAATCCTGAAGAAGAGAAATATTGCTGTTTTTATCCAACTCAACAGGGAGTGCGACAACAAATTCTCTTGCCAGTCGGCTGTCTTTGGTCTTTTCGGTTTCTTCCACAGCGTTCCAGAGTTGTTCCCGGTCAATCCATTTGGATGGAGCAATTGGAGGAAGCATCACTTCCTGATAGATTAGCCCATGCTTTCTGGTATAGTCATGCTGGATACCATCATAATCATTGTACATCCGGCTACAGCTCATATAAGCAGAAGCAGCAACAGCAGACCGACCGGAACCACGGCTGACGACTTTGGCTTGCATATGATAAATTGCCATATCTGGCACCTCCTTTCGATGTTGCCTGCAACAGCGGATAAAGCCCTCGGCAGAGCGCACGAGCCCCGAAGGGGATACCACTGCCTGATTTATCAGGTGGTGAGTAAGTGCGCCCTTCGGGAGTAGAATTTCGGTATCTACAGCCCTCGTAACCGGATCAGAAGTTCCCGTTTCAAGAGATCTAAATCCATCTCCCGGACATGCGGAGCAACGCTTTCAAGAATAGCCCCTTCCTGGATCAATCTGTGTGTTCTGGCATTCCGTTCTTTTTTTCGGTTTCTTGCTTCGGCTTCCTCCTGCCGGTGCTTTGCCTGTAAAAGTGCTTTTTCTTCCGGTATCATAGTCTTTTTATCTGCCATGTCTGGCACCTCCTTTTTTATGCCCGTTTCCGGGCTTTTTTGGTTTTGATTTTTCATAACTGGTACTGATTTTTCTGGAAATAGCAGCGATACATTCAATCAATGTGCATCAATGGAGAGAGCAGTATCGCCGCTAAGTGATTATGGGTATCATATGGCACCAATTTCTGTTATTTTTGATACAGAATGTCATTACAACAATATTTTTTTCGCTTCATGTAGATTTGCAGAGGCATTGTCCTTTCGGATATTGCGGTTGTTGATTCGGATGGGAGCACAGCGTTCCAAAATCCTGTCATAGATTCGGCTGTGCGCCATGTCAGTTGGCTTGTTCAATTCTTCCAAGGTGAGGTTGGTCGTTACGATCAGTGGCTTTTTGCTGCGGTAACGGCTGTCGATCACATTGAATACCTGTTCAAGGGCAAATTCAGAATTCCGTTCAATCCCAAGGTCATCAATGATCAGCAGGCTATATCGGTTCAGACTGTCGATAAACTGATTCCTGTCTTCAAAATGCATTCCGCTCAGGGTATTCAGGATCCGGGAAAAATTTGTCATCAGCACCGGAACACCTTTTTCCAGAAGGGCATTGGCAATGCAGCCTGCAAAGAAGGATTTCCCAGTACCGACATTTCCCCAGAGGAGAAGACCGGAGGAATTGGCTTTCATATCTTCCCAGTTCTCCACATATTTGTGGGCGTATGCCATCTCCGGGTTGATGCCGTTATCTTTGTCAAATGTATAATCATAAAGTGCCTTATCCTGTAACCCGCTGGCTTTCATCCGTTCGATTTCTGCCTGTTTCTCCAGCAGTTTCCGTTTGGTTTCTTCCTGTTCATAGAGTTCCTGCTGGCATTTGCACCGGATGGGCGGCATGAATACCCTGCCCTGCAAGGTGTACCTGCCCTGCCGGGGTGTATGGCATTTGGCGCAGTAAATCAGGTGGTCGGAGTCATGAAAATATTCATCCGACTGCAATTCTCTGTTTGGTTCCTTATTGGTCAGTTCTTCTGTAAACTTTTTCATAATGTTTCGTACTCCTCACT
Source organism: Muricoprocola aceti (assembly GCF_025567005.1). Classification (NCBI taxonomy): domain Bacteria; kingdom Bacillati; phylum Bacillota; class Clostridia; order Lachnospirales; family Lachnospiraceae; genus Muricoprocola; species Muricoprocola aceti. The sequence continues at coordinate 57,179 of NZ_JAOQKE010000011.1, read as the reverse complement.
TTCGTAAATGCTTTGCCGGGAAGGGGGATTGTCCTGCCTTGCCCAGTTGATGATGGTGGCTGCATGGTTCTGGTAGTGCTTTCCGGTGGAAGCCATGTAGCCGGATAACCGTTCGATATATTCCTGCCAGTCTGAAACCGACTGTCTGACTTCTTCCAGTTCCTTTTCTGACAGGAATACATTTTGAAATTTTCCATAGGGAGAGCGTTTCTCCTGACTCTCTCTTTTTGATAAATCGTTCTTATTTCTCTCTTTCTTATTACCGGACAGTTTTCTGTCTGTCTCAGGGAAAGAATCCTGTCTGTCAGCCGGACAGTTTTCTGTCTGTCTTACGGAAAGAATGTTGTCTGTCTGGCAGAATGCTTTTTCCGGGAATTTCACATAGATCCGGTTCGGATGACCGGCACCCTGGCGTTTTCGGATGATCAGATCCTGTTTTTCCAGTGCGGCCAGGGATGTTTTAATGGTCATCTGGCTTTTGTGAAGGACTTCTGCCATGGATTCGATGGTAAAATAGAGAAACACATGACCGGATTCATCCGTCCAGCCTTCGTTTTTCAGGGAAAGTCTTGCACGGTCAAGCAGAACCATATAGAGCAGTTTCGTTGTTTCATTCAGCTCCATATCCAGAAGGAACCGGGGAAACACCATATAAGGCGGCAGGCTGGTGTCTGTTGTTATAAATTCTGTCATGTGCTCACCTCCTTACCTTCCGTTATTCTCCGAGAAAATCCCAGTCTATATCTGCTTCCGGTCCAGATTCTTCCGGTGCCGGAAAGGATGCCCTGTTTTGGGGCTCCCTTTGTGTCAGTCCTGCTGTCAGCCCGGAGAGGAAGAGGGGAAGTGCCTGTTCCAGGCTCCTTTCCACTGCCTCCACGATCTGGTTTACAAATTGTTCTTCCCGTTCCCTTGTTTCCAGATAAGGGTCTTCCTGTGTGCGGTAATAACGGTCAAAATAATCGACCAAGGCGAGGGCAATTACATGGCTGTAGGATTTGAATTCCTGCTTGTCCATGGTCTGCAGATATTCCCAGGCTTTCCTTTGCAGATCTTTCTCCAGATTAAAGCGGAGGTTTGTGCTTCGGATATTGTTTCTCATCGGCTACTCCCTCCTTTTCAGGGTCGTCTGTGCCAGATATTCGTAACCTTTCGCTGTAGCACAGATATCATCAAGGATTGTGACACGGGCTTTGTCATACGTTCCAAAATTCCGAATCAGGCAGCCGCCACCGCCTACCACGTACAGCCGCATCAGGTCAGGATTGTATTCATATTTGCGGAGTGTGGCGAAAATATCAGCTACATACTGTCTGGCAACTGCTGTAATGCAGTCCAGGTATGGTGCGGCAATATCAGCTGTTCCGAACCGAAGAATCTGTTCTACGGTAGATTCCTCGATTTTTACTCCAAACCTGTCCAGAATGGCATTCTTTGCGGCAATCATGCACTGGTTTACCCCAAATTTTTCTGTCCAGCAGCGGCTCTCCTGAGCTTTTTTGTTGTTGATATATAGGATATTCATGGTTCCGTTCCCGATATCTGCAAGGAGATTGGTTCCCTTAAAATCTCCCAGATGGTTCACAACAGCCGGATATCCTTGTGGGTAAAGACTGCATCCTACAAAGCGGATGTGATAGTTTTTGCTGTTAAATGAGAAGAGGACTTCCGGGTTTTGGAGCAGATAGGAACGGAATGCCTCCCGTTGGTTCCGGATCCATGTCAGGGGAAGCCCGGCAGCCAGATGGACATCTGCTTCATGGATGGAAAAGACATTCAACTCCCGTGCCACTGCCATCAGTGTCAGGAGATAATAATCTTCATCCATAGCCTTATCCGGGATAAATTCTTTGTGCCCTTCGCCGATCCGGTAATAGGTTCCATTGTATTCAAGAATGTTTCCGGTAAAGATTGGCTCTGTTTCGTAAGCGGTGATTCCGGTAGGGGTGACCGTGTTGGCAGTTTTAATGTTGCCGTAGCCATGATCCACGGCAATGATTTTTGTGTTTCTGATTTCTCTCATAAAAATCCCTCCTGTTTTTGTATTGATTTCCTCAGCAGTTCGTACCTGTGTAGTACTGGCCTGCTGTGGGATAAGCATACAAAAATCAGAAAGGGAAGGCATTGAGAAGAAATTGAGTTTGAATTGAGAAAAATGGATACCAATATATAAGAGCGTATATGAATAATGTTGTATAGAGTATTCAAACAAATATATATTTGCTGAAATTAAAAGAACTTTCTCCCAAAAGTGGGAAAAAGTCATATAGACATAACAAAAGACACTTCGTATGACAATGTGTGATAATGCCATCCGAAGTGTCTTTGTTTCCAGGATTACCTTTTTTTCATTTTGATTATACCGATTCCAATAAGACAAGCACTGATTAATCCACCAGCAATTAAAATTATTACATAGACATTTGCATTGAAACTGATGTCTGTACTCCAATTTGAAAAGTTGACGTGACTGATAGTAAGTTGTCTTTTATGTTCAATAAGAAAAGTACAGATATCGTTGGAAAAAATCATCCATATACTACACAAGAAAGTACTGATTCCGGCTTTGATGAAAGAATTTACAGGTAAATATCTTATTGTGAGGAAAATGAGCCATACACCTAGCATAAGGACGAATGCAACAATGCTTCCTGTTTTCATTCCAGCCATTCCTGAGCGGTAACATACAATGAATATTGTAAGATATAGCCATAACGTGTCCCATATCATAGTAATAAGAGCTTTTTTATCAGATAAAACAGGTGGCAAAGTGATATTTCGTATTATAAAAGGGAAGAATACTACAGATAATCCGAATAAAGTAGGGATTGACCAATATAGGAATTCTCCGCCTCCATTCATGGCATCCACGAAAAAGAAAATCAGCAATAAAGCGGCAATACTGCATAGGATACATTTTAAAATTCTTTTTTGTGAAGATATCAAAGGAATTACAGTAAGTGCAGCAACAAGCATCATGGATGCAGTGACCACAAGAAATACACCAAGTCCTCCTCCGTTTGCCATAGATACAATAAAGGTAATAATGATTGGCAGAAGAAGGATACCTGCTATAACAACGCCGGCTTTAAACGCGGCATTCCGTTCTTTTTGAGCGTGACGGGCAAGAACTCCTTTTGATTCCTGTTTGATAACTGTGTTAATGGTATTATTCGCTAACTGTTCATAAGTATTTCTGCATTTAGGACAGTCAGTTAGATGCTGTTCTACCAGTTGGCAACTTGCCAAGCTGCATGCATGGTCATAATAAAGTGGCAGAAGATCCTGCACAATATCACATTGATTTTGATTATTATTCATGTTCATCCATCCTTTCTTTGATTTTTAATCTTGCCCTATGATAAGTAACTCTTGCCCAGTTCTCTGTTTTACCAAAGATAGTTCCAATCTGTGAAAATGATAATTCTCCAAATACCCTAAGCTGGAATACTTCTTTATAAGGCTCCTGAAGTTCATGAAGTATGAGATGGATCTGAAGAGCTGTGTCCTGATCTTCATAATTATCTACCATATCAAAAGATACTTCAGAGCTAGCTTCATCAAAAGATGCATATTTAGTATTTTTTCTACATTCATCAATTGCAAGGTTTTTAGCAATACTACAAAGCCAGGTAAATTCGCTGGACTTGCCTTCGTATGTGTGTTTTGCAGTCATAGCTTTATAAAAAGTATTTTGGGTAATTTCCTCCGCAAGAGACTGATTTTTTACAATAGTCATCACATATGAGTAAACCTGCAGATAATATGAATTGTACAATTTCTCATAATCCAGAACTGTTCACCTCCTTTTTACATAGATTAGACGGAGAAAGGATAGTTTCGTTACAAATTTTTTCGGTTTTATTTTATTATTTGTTTTTGGAAGCCAGGATTCCCCTTGCCAGTGCGATGCCTACCTGTGGATACAGTTCCTGAATTTCCTGATATTTTTCTTCAATCAGTTCCGGCTCATCAGCCCAGACATTCTCATAAATCTTCATGGCTTTTTTGAAATGGGTTTTAGCCTGTGAGATATTTGCTGTGATCAGGCAGATATTTCCCATGGATTCCTGTACCTGGGCATAGTCCAGACAGGTATCGGAGTTGTATTCTTTGATGATCTGGGCAAGTTTCTGGAGGGCAGCCATTGCCCGTTCCGGTTCCTGCAATTCTGTCAATAAGGCAGCATAATTGTTGATCTGGGGAATGCTGTCATTGGTATAAAGCAGTTGGTACTGCTCAAGCAGGAAGATACCCTTTTCCATGTGTTCTTTTGCAAGCTCTGCCTGATCATTCATGCGGTAAAGACCGCCCAGATTCGCATGAAGGTTGGAGACAAGGTGGGCATTATCCTCTGTGATTTCTTTGATCTGTGCAAGGGCTTCTTTTTCCAGTTTGATGGCTTTTTCCGGATTTGTTTCCATACATGCCTGATAGTCCAGTAATAATGCACGGTCAGTATCGGCACCGTTTCCATTCCCTTTCAAAAGCTGCTTCATCTCCAGGATAATCTCTTTCATACCTTTCCTGTAACGGTATTTCTCCATATATGGGAAGACATCCTCAAGAAACAGCAGGTACTTGGTCAGATCATCTTTTTCCATCATCCGTATGATATTCCCGACTGTCTGAAACAGTTTTTTATAATAGCTGACTTCCGTTCCATGCATCAGACATATTTTTTGCAGAGAATCAAGCAAAGTATGGCAGGCTGTGACCGAAGGTTTTGTTTCTGAAAGGGCAATCTCCTGAATCAACGGATGCAGGGAAATTGTATGCCGTGTAGTTACTTGTACAAAACCTGTTTCAATCAGATCATTGATGCCATTTAAGTCAGTTAATCCAAGCCAGTCAGCAAAAATACGGGCGGAAATACCGGCAGGAGGCAGAAAGCAAAGGTTCCACATGATTTCCTGTTGTTCCACGGATATGGAATAAAGAGAAAACAGAGTGTGGATATGGTTATAGTAAGTAGCCTTGCTGTTTTGCCCGTCTTTGATGGCACTGATTTTATCTTCATTTTCAAGGGATGCCTTTTCTTCCCGTAGCTTTTCCAGTAAGTGTTCCGGAGGTAGAATCCCATTTTCCAGTAGTTTTGCAGCCAGCTCTACTGCAAAGGTATGGCGATGGACGATTTCTATAATCTCTTCTACCAGTGTTTGGTGTACTTCTGCATCAGAATAAAATGCAGCTGCCAGTTGAAACAGGCTGGCTGGATCCCTGATCTCTTTTAACTGCAGGATACAGTGTCCGTCAAATTTACTTCTGGTCGTGAAAAGAATCCTGCACCGGTATTTCAGAATCACCGGCAGAAAACTGTCCTGCGTGGCAGTGACGTTGAAATTGTCTATGATGAGCAGTGTATCATCTTTCAGAGAACGGAGAAACCGGTTGTGCTTCCGGAAACGTTCTTCTTCCCCATCTTCCGGCAGATCGTCGGTAAAATCCATATCTGTGACAGCCTGATGTAAATCACCGGCATATTCTACATACAGGATGTTCGTATAATATTTTTTGTATTGCTTTGCATATGCTTTCGCCAGTTCACTCTTTCCAATCCCGGCAATTCCATAGAGAAATACTTTGCTGTTTTCTTCCAGCATTGTATGTAATTCGTCCAGTTCTTCTTCTCTTCCAAGAAAATGGCGGCATGGTCTGGGAACTTCACTGTCCATGATGTAATCCAGAATAACCGGGGAGAGAGAGCCGCCTGCAAGCAGCTTTTGGTTTCTGGTGTCACGTTTGATAAATTGGCGTTCCATACCAAAGGAGATTAGTTTTGCCAGAAAGAGAAGCCGTGAATCAATCGGCTTGTAAAGGGCTGCCAGATTTTTCTTTTTTGCTTCGGAGATTGTGGCATCCTGCATGAACAGGAGATAAACATCCTGCAGTGCTTTGTTACAGTCGGTCATTAATGGTATAAGATTATGCTGCAGTGTTTCAGCCAGCTTTTCCTGCTTGCTTGGTCTTGCATAGTAAGTGCAGATTTTGGGACTGATCTTCGCCTGTCCGGTCATCCACCGGCAGACCAGCCCATTGTCAAAAGAAAAATCTTTGCTTTCCGGGCTGTCCATAAAATCCTCAAATACTTCATATAAAAATTCAGGCTGGTTCATCTGGTTACTTTCGCTGATATGATTTTTCAAACATGTCATTATAGAGCTAAAATCGCATCGATCCAAACGCAATCCCCCCTTTTCGTATCAATTCTGTTTGTATTAGATACTAAACTTCCTATATCATAACACAAACATATGTTCTAGACAATGGTATTTCAATTATATGAACCAAAATAAATGAGAAATAACACTTAAATGTATTTTTAAATTCCAGTTTTGGTCCAAATGTAAAAGTAAATTCCATATAGGTCGAAGTTGCTCTTGCACACATATTTGCCTTCTGTTAGAGCCCGCTTGAAACAACCAACCTAAGTCCATTAGAAACAGCCTATCTGAGATCATCAGAAATAGCCAAGTTCAGTCCAATAGAAATAACCACTGCTTTACAACATCTGTTCTTAGGCTCCTGAGCCAGAGGGAACAGATCAGCCACCCGTAGGGCAAGGGTCTTGATAGGATTCTCAGATAATGCTAAACTGGGCAAATTCGACGGTAATTCAACCATCTGTTCTTGAGTTCTTCGCCGTCGGGATATAGAAGTCCAAGCATTATCTGAGGTTCATTTCAAGACTGGCGTCCGGAGTCAACTAACGATGGTTGTTTTAATGGACTCAAATTGGTCATTTCTGCTGGACTCTGAGTGGTTAATCTCTCCGGGCTCTAACACTTCTTGATTGCCATCATTATTTCTCTGTATAATGTACTTGCAGCTGATTGCCTGCCTGTGCAGATTGGAGATAATTATGAAGAATAAAGGCAATCAGAAACATTTAACATTTGAACAGCGTGTTGATATCGAGAAAGGTCTTACCGAGAATAAAAGCTTCGCCGAAATTGGAAGAATTATCGGTAAAGATCCCTCAACAGTATCTAAGGAAGTGCGTCTTCATGCACGTATCAAAGAGCGTCCGGATTCGGGTTATACCAATCCACCTTGCATTCATCGGAAAAAATGTAAAATGACCGGTCTTTGTGATAATCAATGTGGAACCATGTGTAAAATCTGCAAAAAGCAAAATATGCGTTGTATAGATGTATGTCCTGCATACGAAACGGCGGAATGTGAAAAACTTAAGAAACCACCATATGTATGTAATGGATGTGGTAAGAAAACCCATTGTCTTATGCCAAGAATGTTTTATTCTTCTAAGTATGCTCATGATGAGCCTTGTAATTAAGGGGGGAACATAAGAAAACACTGATATTTCCTGTGGTTTCAGGTAATCACTTACATTATCATATCCCGTCAGTGATCTTTTTCGTCTATAGCTTGAAAATAAATTTATCGCTGCGGTACATGGTTCGTGTAATTTCCACAATCCTTTCCAAAGGCTGTGAAATGCAGCGGGAGGTCAGTACAAGACTTGGAGCGTATCCTTTAATATTAAGAAGGGTACGTTCTTTTTTTGTGAGTGTAGACACGGTAAGCTGAGTATTGTCGGAAACCAGATTAGTGTATCCGTAGTTATGGATATAATCAAATACTGAAGTAATTGAAGTACCTTCCTGTGAAATACAGGGAAAGAGATTTTCCGCAAGGTAGCTGATATGTATGGCAATCGGTTCCTTGTCAAGGATACGAAGACGGGTAACTTTATATACGTCTATAGAAGTATCAACTTTCAGCATAGAGTGAATCAGGGAGTCTTTTCGAATTTTCTGACATCCGATATTTATGGTCTCAACTGGAATGTTCAAAGATGCCATTTTCTGACTGAAACTTTCGTTATTCATAGCAAGATATATTTTTTCACGTTTTCCTGAAAAGAAGCTTCCATATCCTTGCATGGAATATATATAGCCCTCTTCCTTCAGGCGATCATAAGCTTTTCGGATTTCGGCGCGTGTTACACCGAAGCGTACTGCCATCTTGTTTTCACTGGGCATTTTTTCATCTTTCTTATAGACATTCTGTTTAAACTCTTTGATCAGAGTATCTGCAATTGTTTCCCAGGTCCAATCTTTTGACACAAAGATACCTCCTTTTAAATTAAGTACATGATTTATTGTACTTGTTCCCTGTTTAATTCAAGTCCGATTATATCAGTAACGAGAGCCATAAAACAATACAAAAAGCAGATATTACAAAGAATTTACAAAATCAAGTTGGCAACCTTACAAAGGTTCTTTATTTTATGCCAAGAAGAAAAAATAAGACATCACAAGATGCAAAGGAGAAAAACTATGTTGAAAAGAAAACTGTCGGCAATTCTGGCGGGAGCTTCAAAGGATGAGCTCGCAGTGATTGCAAATCAGATTAAATCAGCAAATAATATAAAGATTCTGAAAGAGCCTCAAAAAACACTGGTTATGGTGAAGGTAAGAGAGTCCGTGAAAAATTCGTTATTCTATCTTGGCGAGGTACTGGCAACAGAATGTATGGTGACTGTAGACGGGACAAAGGGAGTGAGCGTAATTGCGGGAGATGATTTTGAAAAGGCAATTGCAGCGGCAATCATTGATGGTTTTCTGAATGGAGAATGGGAAAAAAAAGATATTCTGCGGCAGATAGACGAATTGGGAAAAGAACAGAATAAATCAAGAGAAGAAATCAATCGTCAGCTGAGAAAATCGAAAGTAAACTTTAATGTAATGGGAGAATAAATAATGGCAGAAGATATGGAGTTGGAATATCAGTTTGATTTCGTCCACGATGGACAGAAGGTCTTTCGAGGATTGTTGGAGGCAATCGCGAATCCGGGAGAGATAAAAAGTATCAGACAGGAATCCGGAAAATTTGAAGGGAAATATGCTGTGCTTTTGGCACTGGGCTGCACGCTTCTTGACAATGAGGAAAAGATGTATGTGGAGAAGAATCCGAGCCTTTCATCCGAACTGCACAGCCTTACATTGTGTCGTGAGGACGAGTTAAAGATTGCGGATTATGTGTTCCTGTCATCGGAAATGAATTATGGATCTCTGGAACAGATATTAAGAAATGTAAAGCATGGTACATATGCTGATCCACAGGAATCAGCAACAGTTATCCTGTCATGTGAGAGCATACAGGGAAAAGAATCGATGACTCTGATGGGACCGGGAATCAAAGGTGAGAAGCAAATAAGTGTATATCCATATATCAAAAAGACAATTACACTTTATAGAAATCTGAACATAGAATATCCGTTGGGTGTTGATATGGTGTTTGCAGATAAGGAGGGGAATCTTCTCGGAGTTCCCCGGCTTGTAAAAGTAAAAGAGCAGGAGGAGATATAATGGCATATGTTGCAGTTACAGGCGGAAGGGAAGCCATTGAGCAGTCTCTGAAACTGTTGGAAATATTCAGAGATAGTAAAGAAGATATATCGGTATCCAGTATTAAGGAAAATATGGGGCTTTTGATTGACAAAATTATGAGCGAGGCGGGATTTTATTCTCAGGAATATGCGGCACTGGCATTGAAACAGTGTGAAGGAAGTGTGGAAGAAGCGGTATTCTTGTTAAGGGCTTACAGATCTACATTGCCGAGAAATTATTATTCCAATCCAGTAGATACAAGAGATATGCGTTTGATCCGCAGAATTTCCGCAGCATTCAAGGATATTCCGGGAGGACAGATTCTTGGACCGACTTATGACTATTCACACCGACTTCTTGATTTTTCACTGATGGAAGAAAAGAATGCAGACGAGAAAAAGGAAGAGCAGGAGCCGGAAGAAGAATTATCGGGAGCGGATATACACTGTGGAAGGGTAACTGACCTGCTGAGGGAAGAAAAGGTACTGGAATATGTGGAAGAGGATAATACGGAACCTTTTGATGTGACCTGTAACCTGTTGACATTTCCGGCGCCGAGAAGTGCAAGGCTTCAGACATTTGCAAGAAGTGACGCGGGATTTTTGGGAGGTGTCGCCTACAGTGCAATGCGTGGATATGGAGCGACCCATCCAACGGTGTCAGAACTGAGATGTGGTTATGTGGAAGTATGCGTTCCATATGCACTGAACGAGGAGGAGGAACTCTGTATCGGAGAGATTCTGGTTACAGAAGTAGAAGCTTTGGTTCCATCCTGTACAGAAACAGATGAAGAGTTTGACAAGATGACGTTGTCTGGTGGCTATGGATTGATATTCGGAAGAAATGAAAATAAAGCGATTGCTATGTCTATCGCAGATGCCAGTTTGGAGACTGTGGGTGACACACCATCGCAGGATGAGGAATTCGTGCTGACTCATGGGGATTGTCTGGAGATGAGCGGATTCATTTCTCATTTGAAACTGCCGCACTATGTAACGTTCCAGTCGAAGCTTGACCGTGTCAGAGCAAAGGAGGAAGCATAATGATAGATGGCAGACATTATAATTTCGCGTTTCTGGATGAAGGCTCTAAGAGAGAAATAAGAAGAAGTATATTGAAGGCAGTCGCAATACCAGGGTATCAAGTGCCGTTTGGTTCCAGAGAACTTCCGATTGGAAGAGGGTGGGGAACCGGAGGAATCCAGATTACATTGTCGATTATTGGAAAAGAAGACGTACTGAAAGTTATCGATCAGGGAAGTGATGACAGTGTAAATGCAGTAAACATTAAAAAGCTTGTAGAAGAATGCACCGGAGTTCAGATTACCACAGATTCTGAAGAAGCGACCATTATTCAGAGCCGTCACCGTATACCGGAGATTCCGATGAGAAATGATCAGATTCTTGTACTTCAGGTTCCGACACCGGAGCCCCTTAGAATCGTGGAGCCGAGAGAAGCTGTGACTAAACAGATGCATGCGGAGGCAGAATACAGTGGGATGTGGCTGTCTTTGTTCGAAGATCTGACACAGTACGGCGAAATCAGCATCAGCTCAGAGTATCCGGTAATGGTGGAGGACAGATACGTTATGAATCCCAGTCCGATTCCAAGATATGATAATAAGAAGCTGAATGACAGTGATACCCTATATCTTTTTGGGGCCGGAAGAGAGAAGAAGATTTATGCGATTCCACCGCACACGAAGGTTATTTCCATGTGCTTTGATGATGTTCCATTTAAGACAGAGGATTTTGAAGGAAAATGCTGCCGTCTTTGCGGGGCAACAGGAGTGTATCTGGATGAGTTGATTGACGAAAAGACCGGTGAAAAGGTGTATGAATGCAGCGACACGGGATTCTGCAGGGGAAGAAGGGAGAGGATAGCATGGAAACACCAGTCTTAAGCATCGATCACTTAACAGTACGTTACGGCAAGACCTGTGAATACTGTAGGAACGGTGGAAAGCTTGATAAAAATACTTGTCCTCACTGCAAGACAGTCTGGGCGTGCAATGATGTGAATGTGAATTTATATGAAGGAGAGATCCTTGGTATTGTCGGGGAATCAGGTTCTGGGAAATCCACCTTGATGAAAAGCTTATATTTTGACTTTGACATTACGGAAGGAAAGGGTTATCTGAGAGATTTTCATGATGGAAAAGAAGATATCTTCTCTCAGAGCCTGCAGCAGAAGAAATATATTAAGAATCATATTATGGGTATGGTATACCAGAACCCTATGTTGGGGCTGCGTATGGATTACTCCAGTGCGGGAAATATTGCGGAAAAACTGATTGCAGCAGGACAGCGAAATTATGCGGGTATGAATGATAGGGTAGCAGAACTTCTGGATGCAGTGGAGATTCTGCAGACCAGAAAAAAGGAACCGCCGAAGAATTTCAGTGGTGGAATGCAGCAGAGGGTTCAGATTTCAAAAGCACTTGCTAATAATCCGGCAATTCTCCTTCTGGATGAAGTGACCACAGGGCTTGATCTTTCCGTACAGGTAAAGGTATTGGAGTTGATTCGTGAAATCCGACAAAAATTCAATGTGTCTATTATGCTGGTGTCCCACGACCTGGCGGTTATCCGGATGCTCGCTGACCGTACCATAGTGATGCTGGATGGAAAGATTATTGAACAGGGGCTGACCGATCAGATTCTGGATGACCCGCAGATGCCATATACACAACAGCTGGTACATTCATTACTTTAAGAAATGAAAAACAGGAGAAAAATGGATGAAGAAAGCAATTAAAAATGGAAAACTCATTTTGAAGGATCGTGTGCTGGAAGGGTATGATCTGATTCTCGAAGAGGGAAAGATTCAGAGTGTCTGTCCATCAGAAGAGAGCAAAACAGAGGATGGCTGCATATATGATGTGAAAGGAAGTTATGTTATGCCGGGAATCGTAGATATTCATTCGGACATGATTGAATCATATATTCAACCGAGGAGCACGGCTGTTATGGACTTCGAAATGGGGCTTAAGGAAGCGGAGAAAGTGTTGGTCGGATGTGGAATTACTACAATGTTCCATTCAATCTCTATGTTTCGTGAGGGAACCTGGGATGTCAAAGCAATACGACAGGCACCGCAGGTAAAAAGACTGGCGGAGCTGGTGGCAAGGTACCGCCATGAGGAGAGATTAATCAGACACAGATATCATCTTCGATACGAGATAGATAATCTGGCCTGTTATGAACAGGTGAAAGAGATGATTCAGAAAGGATATGTAGATTTGCTATCATTCATGGATCATACACCAGGACAGGGACAGTATAAGAACCTTGACATTTATCGGAAACATCAGCCAAATGAAGGCAGAGATATGACAGAAGAGGAGTTTGCAGCGCTTGTCAAATCCGAGTTTGAGAAAGAAACCAGTACCTTTGATCAGTTGAAAGAACTGGCGGAGATGGCAAAAGAATGCGGTATCTCTGTTGCAAGCCATGATGATGACACGTTGGAAAAACTTCAGATTAATAAACGACTTGGTGTGGCAATCAGTGAGTTTCCGATTACTATGGAAGTCGCTAAAGCTGCAAAGCTAAAGGGATTTAAGACCGTTGTAGGCGCACCGAATATTCTGCTTGGAGGATCGCATTCGGGAAACCTGTCAGCGTTGGAAGCAATCAGAGAAGGTGCGGCGGATGTTCTGGTATCTGATTATTATCCACAGTCTCTTTTACAGGCGGTATTTCAACTTTATGAGACAGAAGGAATACCAGTGTGGGAGGCAGTAGGATATGTGACGCTGGCACCGGCAGAGGCAGTAGGATTGGCGGATTGTATTGGGTCTCTGGAGGAAGGAAAAGAAGCAGATATTCTTGTCGTGAAAAGTCAGGGCGGTCACCCTTGCTTGGAAAAGGTATTTGTTGCTGGCGAGTGCATTATGGAATGTCATTACCGGAAAGCAGATTAGGAGGAAATATGGAGACGATATTGGAAATCAAAGGACTATCAAAAGAATTCTATCTGCATGCTCAAAACAGATTGATTAAAAGTTGCAGAGATATTTCTTTTGCGTTGAATAAAGGGGGTTTCATCGGAATAGTGGGAACTTCGGGAGCCGGGAAATCTACGGTTTTGCGCTGTATCTACCGAACCTATCTGGCAACAACGGGGAGCGTCATCTATGATTCGCTTTCTTATGGGAAGCTGGATCTGATTAAAGCTTCCGAACAACAGATTATTCATCTGCGAAAAGTGGAGATAGGATATGTATCACAATTTCTTTCAATCCTGCCGCGAACGACTGCAAAAGAACATGTTATAAGCGGGGCTTTGGATGCAGGGTTTTCATATGAAGAGTCAGTAAAAAAAGCGGAAGAGATGCTCAGATACTTTAGACTGAATGAGAATCTGTGGGATATTTATCCGAATACATTTTCCGGAGGAGAAAAGCTGAGACTGAATCTTGCACATGCCATGGTCAAGGCACCGAGACTCCTGCTTTTGGATGAGCCGACTGCTTCGTTGGATAATAATACAAAGATACTGGTTAAGGAGCTTCTTATGAAATTGAAAGGGGAAGGGACTTCCATGATTGGTATTTTTCATGACCTGGAATTTATGGAAGGGCTGTGTGACCATGTATACAATATCACAGAAGGCAGATTTAAAAACGAGAAGGAGGCATCCTGATGTATTTCGCAGATTTGCATGTACATACCAATGTTTCGGATTGCAGTATGTCAGCAGAAAATATTTTGAAAAAGGCAAAAAAATCGGGAATTACACATATTGCCTTTACCGATCATGATACTACCCAATGTGCATTCGAGCATCAGCGGCTGGCGGCAGAGTTTGGAATTCAGGCGATTCCTGCAGTGGAAATGTCTGCTTATGATTATGAAGGAAAGAGAAAAGTACATATTCTTGGATATGGATATAAGACAACAGAACATATAGAAGCTATAGGAAGCGAAACCCTACGTAAACGTCATGAAAATTGTCTCAGACAGATTCACATTTTAAACAATATAGGTTATCAGGTTCCGGTTGAAGAGGTTCAGAAGATGGCAGGAGACTGTATTTATAAGCAGCATATTCTGGATTATCTTTTGAAAACCGGGCAGAGTAAGTCACTTTTTGGAGATATATACCGGAATATCTTTAAAAATGGCGGCCCCTGTGATTTTGATATTACCTATCCGAACGCTGCAGAGGTTGTGGAAGCGATTAAGAAAGATGGTGGAAAGGCTGTACTGGCACATCCGGGACAGCAAAAGAATTTCGATATCATTCCATTACTGGTACAGTCAGGGCTTGACGGAATCGAATGGAATCATCCTTCTAACAAAGATGAGGACAAGAAAAAAGTAGAAGCATATGCCCGAGAATATGGATTATTTCTGACAGGCGGGAGTGATTTCCACGGGCAATACGAAAATGGCGGGGCAGGGCTCGGTGAATATCCGGCACATGGAGAAAGCATCTGTCTGTTTGTAAATAATTAGGTCAATATTTTTTCAAAATTTTTACAGGGGTTTGAAGACAATAAAACATAGCTCCGATAGAATGATTAAGTAAAAAAAGAAATATACAGTATCAACTGTTAAAACGAATATTTGCATTAACAGAAAGGATATGAGTCATGAATAAATATAAATTACTTACTCCCGGACCGCTGACCACAACAGAAACCGTGAAAGAAGCCATGCTTACAGATCATTGTACATGGGATGATGATTACAAGGCTATAACTCAAAGTATCAGAAAAAAGCTGATAAAAATTGCAAATGTGTCCGAAGAAAACTATACAGCAGTACTTTTGCAGGGCAGTGGTACCTATGGGGTTGAGTCTGTTCTTACAAGCTCTGTCGGAAGCGGAAAGGTTTTACTTATCACAAATGGCGCATATGGTAAAAGAATGGTGCAGATTTGTGAATATGCAGGGATTAGTTACCTTGAGTACAATGTGGAGTATGCTGAAATACCTTCTTCTGAAATGGTTGAGGAAATTCTCAATTCAAACGGTGATATTACACATATAGCAATGGTACATTGCGAAACAACATCGGGTATTTTAAATAATATTGAAAGTATTGCTTATACTGCAAAAGCATATAACAAGACATTCATTGTAGATGCTATGTCGAGTTTTGGTGGATTTGAAATTCCTGTTGAAGAATCAGGAATTGATTTTCTCATCAGTTCCGCAAATAAATGCATCCAGGGAGTTCCCGGTTTTACATTCGTAATAGCAAAAAGGGATTCTTTGGAGAAGACGAAAGGAAACTGCCATAGTCTTTCACTTGATTTGTATGCTCAGTTTGAGGAAATGGAAAAGGACGGAAAATGGCGTTTTACTTCCCCTACGCATACAGTTCTTGCGTTTGCAAAAGCTCTGGACGAGCTTGAAGAAGAAGGCGGAGTTAAGGCACGTGAAAAACGTTATACAGAAAACAACCACAGATTGACGGAAAATATGCAGGCACTGGGATTTAAAACATATGTTGCAAGAGAATATCAAAGTCCGATTATTACTTCTTTTCTTTACCCGGAAAATAAGAATTTTGATTTTAAAGAAATGTATGACTATATAAAGGAAAACGGATATGCGATCTATCCTGGGAAAGTAACAGATATAGATACTTTTCGCATTGGAAATATCGGTGAGATTTATCTTGAGGATATAGAAAGAATAACAGAGATTTTTAAGAATTTTCTTGCACTGAAAAACACTGGAGGAAATATAAGATGAGGAAAATAGAAGCAGTTATTTTTGACTGGGCAGGAACAACAGTGGATTACGGTTCTTTTGCTCCTGTACAGGCTTTCATTAAAGCATTTGAAAAATTCGGAATAAAACCGACAAATGATGAAGTAAGAAAACCTATGGGCATTGCAAAAATAGATCATATTCGCGAGATGCTTAAAATGGAACGCATTTCCTGTGAGTGGGAACATATTTATGGCAGAGGCTTTACCGAGGACGATGTAAAAGAAATCTATCAATTGTCTGAAACACTTATTCTGGATATTTTAAAAGATTATTCTGAGCCAAAGCCTTATGTGCTTGAAACTATCGTTGCACTTAGGAAAAGAGGTATCAAAATAGGTTCAACGACAGGGTACAACGATGAAATGATGGAAATTGTAAAAAAAGCAGCCGCTGAAAAGGGGTATATGCCTGATGCCTGTTTTACTCCTGACAGCACGAACAAAGTCGGCAGACCATATCCATATCTTATCTTTAAGAATATGATGGCACTCAATGTCAAGTCTGTTGATGCTGTTTTAAAGGTTGGCGATACTGTTGCAGATATTATTGAAGGTAATAACGCCGGTGTTACAACTGTAGGAATAATTGAAGGAAGTTCTGTACTTGGATATTCCGAAGCAGAATATGAAGTACTTACTGATGAAGAAAAGACAAGAGCTGGAATCAAAGCATCGGAAATCTATAAAAACTGCGGTGCTGATTATGTACTAGCCAATATGAGTGGCCTGGTTGATTTGATTGATGCTCTTGAACAAAAATAATCAGTTGAAAACAACTGTTTATTATAAATAATTTATTGTGCATACGACACAGAAAGGACAAGATTATGAAAAATTTTAAGAAATTTTTAACGCTGGGGTTAACACTGGCAATGTTCGCAGGATGTTTAACAGGTTGTCAAAATAATAGCACTGCCCCTGCCGAGGATGAAACTGCAACAAACAAATATGCAGACACTATCACAATGATTTGGGCGCCAAACGAATCAGCAGAAGATTATGATGTTGCAAGAGAAGAGTTTTCAAAGCTGATCGAGCAGGCAACAGGCAAAAAGGTGGAGCATCAGCTTACAACAGATTATGCAGTTGCCATTGAGGCGATGGCATCCGGAAAAGCACAGATTTGCTTTAACGGTGCAGAAAGTTATGTTCAGGCACATGAAAAAAATAATGCGGTTCTTCCTCTGTTCGTAAACAGCGGTGAGTCAGGTACACTTGAGGATGCAATCTATTACAGCTTCCTTGCAGTGGAAGAGGAAAATGCTAAGGATTATGCTGATGGTGACAGTTATAGTATTGACAATATCGAAGGTAAAAAGATGTCTTTTGTATCAAATAGCTCAACATCAGGTTTTAAAGTTCCAACGACATCTATCATCAATCATTTTGCAGATAAAAATCTGACAACAGATTCTCTTATCAATGCAGGCGAGTTCTTCTCTGAGGTAATGTTCGGAGGCTCTCATCAGGGATCTGCTTTTAACCTTATGTCAGGAAAAGCTGATGTAGCAGCATTCTGTGATACCGAGATCAGACCTTATGCTGATTGTACAGAAGGAGAAGAAAATACAGTAGGTGCTGTTTATACTATCAAAGATAATGCTACTGCTCCTTTTGATCAGGTACAGGGTGAGAAATTTACAGTTATAGCATGTACACCTGTACTGAACGGACCTTTCTTCTACAATGCAGACACACTTAGCCCTGAAGATGTGAAGGCTATTCAGGATCTGTTCACATCTGATGAAGTAACAAACAATCCTAAAATCTTCATTCCTGAAGGATCAGAAGATGTAGGCTTATTTGAAAAAGAGGGGGATGCAAAGTTCGTTTTAGTTGAGGATGAATGGTTTGATCCAATCAGAGAAATGGGTAAATAAGATTTAAGTGTAAAGACTGAAGGAAATCAGCATAATGTGTATCAATCAAGTTGGTTTACACTTACGCAGTTTCTTTCAGTCTTTTTATCTTGAAAGAAGATAAAACCTCCAGCGGATCGCAGAGGTGTGCAGAAAGGAAAAAGAAAATGCCAATATTACAATTTGAAAATGTCAGTAAAATATATAATAATGTGACTAAGGCACTTGACAATATTTCATTTTCGTTGGACGAAGGCGAATTTGTTTCTATCATAGGCCCGTCAGGAGCTGGGAAATCAACAATTCTCCGTTGCTGTAACCGTTTGATTGACGCAAGCGAGGGTAATATCTGGTTTGATGGAAAAGAAATTACAAAAATGAAAAAGAAGGAGCTTCGCAACGTCAGAACCAAAACAGGTATGATATTCCAGCATTATAATCTTGTCGAGAGATTGAGCGTTATGGAAAACGTATTGCATGGCAGGCTTGGGCAGAAATCTACATTTGCAGGAATGGCAGGTATCTATTCTGAGGAAGAAAAGCTTCAGGCGTTTCAGATTTTAAAAGAGCTTGATCTTGCTGAGCAGGCATATAAGCGCTGCGATGAGCTTTCAGGCGGACAAAAGCAGCGAGTTGGTATTGCAAGAGCAATTATGCAGCAGCCAAAGATGATTTTATGCGATGAGCCTATTGCTTCTTTAGACCCGAAATCTTCAAGAGTTATTATGGATCATTTAAAGAAGATCAATGAAACAAAAAATATAACCTGTCTTGTAAATCTGCATCAGGTTGATGTTGCGATGAAATATTCAAAACGAATCATTGGGGTTACCGGAGGCAAAATCGTTTTTGATGGTTCTCCTGAAAGACTGGATACCGCAACAATTCACAAAATATATCAGTCAAGTGACAGTGAGCTGATTACGGATGTCAATGTGAATATGGATGAGAATATGAATATGAGGGCTGCCATATGAAAAATGATGTATTTGTGAAAAGAAAAGGTACCTATATTGCTGTCATGGTGGTAATTGTTCTGCTTTATTTTGGATCGGCATATGTTACCGAATTTCATATGTCAGAAGGCCTTGCATCATTTCCGGGAGCTCTTTCATGGATTAGAAAAAATCTTATTCCTGATGAGCAGGCAATAGGCAGAATACCAAAAATATTGTCCATGCTTTTGGAAACCACTCTGCTTTCTGTCGCTGTAACTGTTATTGCTGCTACTTGTGCATTTATGTTCAGCCTGCTCGGAACACGTACCACAAAAATCAATCCTGCAATTGGAAAAACGGTTCGTATTGTTGCCGCATTTTTCAGAAATGTTCCTGATGTTGTATGGGCTATGATTTTAATGTTTTCATTTGGACAGAACATATTAACAGGCTTTCTTGCTCTGTTCTTTACCACATTCGGTTTACTTACAAGGGCTTTTATTGAAACAATAGATGAGGTCAGCTCCTCTTGTGTTGAAGCACTGACTGCAACCGGTGCAAAATTCATTCAATGTGTATTTCAGGGCATTATTCCATCATCACTTACGGGTATTGTTTCCTGGGTGTTGTACATGATAGAAACAAATATACGAAGTTCCACACTGATAGGCATGCTGACATCAACAGGGATAGGCTATTTGTTTGATATGTATTATAAAGGGCTTCAATTTCCATCGGCAGGACTGATTGTTTTGTTTATGGTCATTCTGGTGATTGCGATCGAGAGTATTTCAAATAAGATAAGGAGAGTGATTATGTAATGAATACAAATACTATTGCTATTACTGATTTCGGTGGAATAGAAAGGAACAGAAACGGTAAAATCCGAATCTCTGCCAAAAGTAAAAGTAATTCTGCAGTCAAACTCCTTGTCATTTCCCTTGCAGCTATATCCGTGGTGGCAATTTTCACCTTTGACTATAAAAACATTGATTTGGGTCAAGCGATTGCAGACACCTTTGTAAATTTTAAAACAGTATTCTTAACACCAAAGCTCTCAAGAACGAGTTTGACAGAGCTTTTATATCAGCTGTTAGTCACTTTCTGCCTCGGGGCTTTATCTACTGTATTCGGAATGATATTGGCTTTTTTTTGTTCTCTTCTTTGTGCAAAGAATATTTCCGATCTTCATGTGGCTAATATCATAAAAAGTGTGGTTGCGCTGGTAAGAGCAGTCCCTACTGTGCTTTGGGTGTTGATATTTGCTGTTTCGGCAGGACTTGGAAGTGTTGCTGCAGTTGTCGGTCTGACGTTTCACAGTTTCGCCTATCTTACAAAGGTATATTCAGAGGCAATTGAGGAAATTGATGACGGAACAATAGAAGCTTTAAGAGCAAGCGGTGCAGGCTTCTGGCAGATTGTAACGCAGGCGATTCTGCCGTCAAGCATAAGCTATATGGTGGCATGGACATTTATGAGATTTGAAATCAATTTTACGAATGCAGTTGCAATGGGAGCAGCAGCAGGTGCAGGTGGAATTGGATTTAACCTCTATATGGCAGGCAGTTTTTATTTTGATCTGAGAGAGATGGGGGCGCTGACATACATTGTTGTAATTGCGGTTGTCATCCTGGAAATGTGTTCGACCAAAATAAAAGAAAAGGCTAAATAATGTATGATCGAAGAGGTTTTGAGTATGAAACAAGAAATTATCATAAATAAAAATCCGTTAGATGTGATAAATGAAATATCAGTTAGGCATAAGATAAAACGCTTTATGCTTGTCTGTGATACTGCATTTGAATCACTCGGCACTTTTGATGAGTATGGCAAGATAAAAAACATTGCTGTAACATTCAATTCTTTTTCCTCAAATCCGTTATACGACGAGGTATGCGAGGGTGTAAAATTATTCAAATCCGAAAGATGTGACGGAATTATTGCTATAGGCGGAGGCAGTACAATAGATACGGCAAAATGTATTAAAGCGTTTTCAAAAATGTCAGACAATGAGCTTTATTTGACACAAAAATTTCCTGAAAATGATACACCATTTATTGCCGTACCTACAACCGCCGGAACAGGTAGTGAATCAACACGGTATGCTGTTGTTTACTACAAGGGCGAAAAGCAGTCGGTTACGGATAATACCTTGATTCCTGATTATGCTCTGCTTGATGCAAGAAATTTACAAACCCTTCCCCTGTATCAGAAAAAATGTACGATGCTTGATGCACTTTGTCAGGGGATTGAATCCTGGTGGTCGGTAAACGCAACTGAAGAAAGTCGTAAAATTTCTCAGAAGGCAGTTGCTATGATTTTGGAAAATTTAGGTGGTTACCTTAGTGGAGATCAAGCGTGTGCAGATAATATGATGATCGGATCAAACCTTGCCGGACAGGCAATCAACATTACACAAACTACGGCAGCACATGCAATGAGTTATAAGTTGACAAGCCTCTATAAGATACCTCATGGCAGAGCAGCCTTTGTATGCCTGCCTTATGTATGGGAATATATGATAAAAAATTCAAAAGATAATGAAAATCTTACACAAGTGTTTAAAAATATTGTTTCTACATTAGATTGTAAAACTTTATGGGATGCAGTTAATCTTTTGAAAGAAATGAATCATGAACTGTTCGGAAAAGAAAATGTAACTGTTAATTTCCAAGATATCCCTCTGCTTGCACGTTCAGTAAATGTCACACGGCTCAAGAACAATCCGGTAAAACTTAGTAATCAGAATCTTATCTCACTTTATACCAACATTTTGGAGGAATTTGCCACTGGAGACATTACGGTTTTGAACTAAAAGTTACGATTATCTTTACTCTTGTTAAATTCATGAGGAAGGGGGTATTTAGTGAGTCAGAAAGAAAACAAGTCTTTGGAAGAATTACCCGTGTCACAGATTTACTGGAAATTGTTCAAAAATATATTTGTAATCAGTGCGTGTACGTTTGGAGGAGGGTTTGTAATCATTGGAATGATAAAACAGAAATTTACAGAAAAGCTGCACTGGATATCAGAAGAAGAAATATTGGATATGACAGCAATCGCACAGTCGGCACCGGGGCCTTTGGGTGTCAATATGGCAATTATTACTGGTTATCGTATCCGCAAAATACCGGGCGCACTCATCTGTACACTGGGAGCAGTACTGCCTCCGTTGATTACTGTTTCTGTCATTTCTGTATTTTATAATCAGTTCCAGAACAATGCGATTATCGCACGTGCGCTTCAGGTCATGAGAGCAGGGGTTGCGGCAGTCATTGTCGATGTAGTTATCAATCTGGCATCCAATATATTTAAGACGAAAAATGTTCTATGGATTATGGTGATGATTGCTGCATTTGTTGCTACTGTGTTTTTCAAGGTCAGTGCAATCGTTCTGATACTGATTTGTTCTGAAATTGGGTTATATTATAGTATTATGACAGGAAGGAGAAAATAGGATAAATGATATATTTGAAACTGTTCTGGTCATTTTTTCAAATCGGGCTTTTCAGTTTCGGGGGCGGTTATGCAGCTGTGCCTTTGATTCAGAGTCAGATTGTGGAAACGAATCAATGGATGAGCATGGGGCAGTTTGCAGACTTGATTACAATAGCAGAGATAACGCCGGGACCGATTGTGGTGAATTGTGCTACTTTTGTGGGACAACAGATTGCGGGACTGCCGGGGGCTATCGTGTGTACCTTAGGATGTATTCTCCCTTCGGCCCTCATTGTCCTTGCATTATCCTGGATGTATATGAAATTCCGTAACCTGAGTATTGTACAGGGAGTGCTCATTGGGCTGCGTCCGACAATCGTTGCCATGATTGCATCAGCCGGTTTTTCATTACTTTTGCTGGCACTTTTCAATACTTCGCTTTCAGAGCTGGTAATATCCGATTTCAGAGTT
Organism: Muricoprocola aceti; assembly: GCF_025567005.1. Lineage (NCBI taxonomy): Bacteria > Bacillati > Bacillota > Clostridia > Lachnospirales > Lachnospiraceae > Muricoprocola > Muricoprocola aceti. The sequence goes on along the minus strand of NZ_JAOQKE010000011.1, from coordinate 34,391 downwards.
GTGGAGGGTGTGATATTTGTAGCGTGCCTTGTGCTTCTGCGGAAGTTTAAGGTGAATCCGATAGGGATTATCTTTGGATCTGGAATTGTTGGAATAGTAGTGTATTTGTTATTGTAAACGGCAGAAATAAAGTTAACATAACAAAAAAGATTCAATTGCTTGTGGGATGTAATCGTAAAGTACTCCGGAGACATTGAAAATATTCCCGTAGCAGGGCTACAGATTACAACACTTTTGAATCAGTATGCGGTAATACCGATTCCATATCCGGTCAGGATCATATTGATCTGCTGGGAACGGGTAAGAAAGTTCTCTTTCGCATCCTTATCAATTTCCGTGACCAGTTTTGGATTTCTTGTTTGGTGGCTTTGTATTTTTCTATTACGGGCTTTGTCATTTTTATCCATTCTTTAGCGGAAGTGGTCTGCTTTTCGTTATGGAGCATCTGGTATTGGAAGATGATCATGGTACCATGGATATTTTCCAGTGCTTTGGCGATTCAGTTTGCATCGGTCAGAAATCATGCCTTTCTTTTCCATATCTTTTGCAATATAGCCTTCGTGGATTGTCGGCTGTTCAATAATGCCCTGATCAGAAAAACTGTGATGATCAATCCGTGTATCAATCTCATAGTCTTTTTCCTGTGTGGCAGAGGGCGTCAGATAGACTTGAAGAATGTGTGCATGGGGATTATGTCCATCGGTATCGTGGATGGCAAAATCAGCACACATCCCCATATCTACAAAGTTCTTTTGAATAAAATCCTGAAGGAGAGAGATGTTGCTGTCGGCATCCAATTCTATGGGAAGAGCCACAGCAAATTCTCTCGCCAGTCGGCTGTCTTTTGTTTTTTCAGCAGCTTCCACAGCATTCCAGAGCTGCTCCGGGAACTGGAGGAAGATAAGGAAAACAATGGACAGGAGAAAAAAGAAGCGGCAGCTTCCTGAGATGGAAATCGCAGGGCTGCCGTTTTATATATGATTTTAATATATTTTATATCTGCAAATCTTCTCCCAATTTTCAGGGAATCCCATTTGTTTTAATAGTTGTGCCTGTGTTAAATGTGGGCACTGCTTAAGTACTCGCTTGATTAACTGGATAAGAGAGCGTTTGAATGATTTAAAATCATCATTGTTGATGAGATATCTTAGTGAAAGAACTACAGCAAATAAATCGTGTTTACCAAGAGTATAACTCCCCTTTTTCAATGGAATAGAAAGCTTTTGGTGTAGGAGTGTATCAGGGATTGTATCTTGAGTTCGAAAATCATATAATCGTTCTCCATGAGCACATACATTCCGGCACTTTGCAATAATAGTGATAAATTGATGCAATTGTTTTTCTGTATAGCCTGGGAAATGTTTACTGACTTTTACCTGGACATCGTTTGGCATATATTGATAAAAGGCAGAAAGCTGTCCAAATGTAACAGCATTCATTGCAACCCAGAGTGGAACATTACCATATACCTTGGAATAATGGGAAATATAATTATAATGGGAAGGCATCGAAATACAGTTTTGCATAGAATGAATCAGGCGATTGACAGCTTTTTGGTTTTTCTTTGCAGAATTAAAATTTACAGGGTTTAGATATTCTGCCTGACTTTCACCAAATTTTTCACAGAAGTGATAGGAAATCAAAGATTTCAGATGCCGTTCTACATGAAGAATATACATTAAAAATAAAGTCCGTAACTCTTCATCAAAATAATAAAATGCAACAATTTCTTCAAATGTAACACCATATAAGTATTTTCCAGAAGGTTTATGTTTGAACAGATTTTTGTATCCGCCAATCAAAGAATAGTAGCTGATATGCTCTAGCGTATGGATGGCAGTTGGAACATCTGAAATGGTTAATTGTTTTTCACTCTGTAATTTTTCAATTTGCTGATCGTATGTAAGAAATTTTTTCTCCATAATATATCACTCCTGTATAGTAAAAAAGGAGCCCACGCATGAGCTCCTCCGGCTACGGGCCCCTCAAGCATCCGTAGCACAACCACTAAAAATACTATACAGGATTGATTTCAGAAAGTCAATCTGTTTTTAGTGGTAGTATTAGTTTATTCATATAAGCGTTAAATATTCGGAAACAAATATTGAAGATAGTTGGAACAAATGATAGAATAAAGTTGGGACAATGAATGCGAGATAATATTGTGAAGAAATAAGAATTGCAGGTGACAGAGGTGAACGTAGAAGCATACGATGTGGATTCGTTGAGAAAGATGGTTAGGATACTTGAATATGAGAACAGATTATTAAAAGATAAATTGAAGAAAGCAAGTATTCCATATGATGAGGTAAATCCTTTCGAAGAAAAAATAGAAAATGCAGAAGAGTATGACCCGGATCAGGGGGAACGTATTGTGAATCCTTCGTTTATTTCAGAAGAGATGGCAATCCGTTTCTTTTCGATGTTTTGGGGAAGAGAAGATGTATATGCCAGACGAGGTAAGAACGGTGGTTATTTTCCCCAATGTGATAATCGTTGGAATGACAGACTTTGCCCTAAGCAACGTAAAGAGAAGGTATTTTGTGATGAGTGTGAAAATACCAAATGGACAAGGCTGGATGTTAAAAAAATAATTGCTCATTTGTTGGGATTTAAAGAGGATGGTTCAGATGTAATTGGTGTATATCCTCTATTGCCAAATGGTACATGCAGATTTATTGTATTTGATTTTGATAACCATGAAAAAGGAGCGGAAGCTACCGATTTTGCCAATACGGATAATGAGTGGCATAAAGAAGTGGATGCTCTTAGAAAAATGTGTGAGCTTAATGGTATCAGACCTTTAGTTGAGAGATCCCGCTCCGGGAAAGGGGCACATGTATGGATTTTCTTTAAAAAGGCAATACCGGCGGCAACGGCAAGAAATTTCGGATTTCTCTTATTGGATAAAGGTTCAACTTCCATTAATCTGAAATCGTTTCATTATTATGACAGAATGTATCCTTCACAGGATGTGACAAGTAGTATAGGTAATTTGATTGCATTACCGTTACAGGGACAGGCACTTAAGAATGGAAATAGTGCTTTTGTAGATGAAAATTGGAATGCATATCCTGATCAATGGGATACTCTATTTAATAAAACGGATAAGTTGGGCGTAGAAGATGTTGAACAATACATGACAAAATGGCAGGGAGAATTAGCAGAAGCCAGAGGAATGCTTGCTAATATTGATAAAAACTCCAGACCGAAACCATGGAAAAAGAAGTGCGAGTTTTCTAAAGCTGATGTTGTGGGCAAGCTGCATATGGTATTGGGTAATGGTGTTTATATTGATACTTTGAACCTTATGCCAAGAATACAAAATCAGATTCGTAGTCTGGCAGCATTTGATAATCCGGAATTTTATAAAAATAAAAGGCTTGGATATTCAAATTACTACAATTTTAGTGCTGTGTATTTAGGAAAGGATATAGATGGGTACATACAGATTCCGAGGGGACTGAGAGAAAAATTAATAGAAGAATGTGAAAAGGCAGGGATTTCTGTTGATGTTTCTGATCAGAGAGAAACAGGACATCCAATCCGAGTATCTTTTAAGGGAGATTTGCGAACGCAGCAGGAGCTGGCGGCAGAAAAATTACTGTCACATTCGGATGGTGTTTTGAGTGCGGCAACTGCATTTGGTAAGACGGTAGTATGTAGTTATCTTATTGCTGAGCGAAAAGTAAATACGCTTATCCTGTTACAAAGCAAAGACTTACTGAATCAGTGGGTCGATGAACTGAATAAGTTTTTGGAAATAAAAGAAGAACCACCGGAATATGAAACAAAAACAGGAAGAAAGAAAAAGAGAGACAGTGTGATAGGAATTTTGCACGGCAGTAAAAATACATTAACAGGTATCATAGATGTTGCAATGGTTGGTTCTATGTATAGCAGGGGAAAGTTTAATGAACGGATTAATTCTTATGGAATGGTAATCATGGATGAATGCCATCACGCAGCTTCCAATACATCCATGGAATTATTACAGAAAATTAATGCGAAGTATGTGTATGGTGTTTCAGCTACACCAAAACGTGGCGACAGCCTTGACAGGATCATTTATATGTTGCTGGGGCCACTGAGACACAGGTTTACTGCGTTGGAGAGGGCGCAAGAGCAGGGAATCGGACATTATTTTGTCCCGAGATATACAAGAGTAGTCGATAATGCAGAAAGCAAGGATGATATTAATAAAGCGTATAGTCTGATTAGTACCAGTCGGGTACGTAATGAAATGATTGTAAACGATGTGCTAACTTGTGTTGCAAGAAAACAAACTCCGGTAATTTTGACGAAATTTAAGGAACATGCAAAATTTTTATATGATGCTTTGAAAGGGGAAGCAGATCATGTATTTCTTCTATATGGTGATAACTCCGATAAGGAAAATGCAGAAATTCGAGTAAGGTTAAAGCAGGTTCCTGAAAATGAAACGCTTATTTTAGTTGCAACCGGTCAGAAGATAGGAGAAGGGTTTGACTTTCCAAGACTGGATGTATTAATGCTTGCAGCTCCTGTGTCTTTTGAAGGGCGTCTTGAACAGTATGTGGGAAGACTGAATAGAGATTATCCCGGAAAAGAAGCTGTTTATGTGTATGATTATATTGATTCTCATGTTCGCTTCTTTGATAAGATGTATGCAAAAAGATTAAGAACATACAAGAAGACAGGATTTTCAATATGGACGGGAGAGTTGCAGTCGAAACAGATGATAAATGCAATATTCGATTCCGGAAATTATACCGAAAAGTTTGAACAGGATATAGTGGAGGCAGAAAAAATGGTGGTAATTTCCAGCCCGGATATCAGACAGGACAAGATTGAACGATTCTTATTCCTGATGAAGGGAAGACAGGAAGCAGGCGTAAAGGTAACTATCATCACAACAGATCCGGAAGAGATTGTTTATGGAAGTTCGGATGTATGCCATGAGTTAATCAGAACAATGCAGCTGGTAGGAATGAATGTAGTAACAAAAACAGAAGTAGAAGAACGGTTTGCTGTCATTGATGATGAATTAGTATGGCATGGGGGCATGAATCTTCTTGGAAAAGTAGATGTTTGGGATAATTTAATGCGTATCAGGAATCATCAGGTTGCAGCGGAATTGTTGGAAATTGCACTGGGATATTTATCAGAAAAATAAGGAGATACTTATGAAAAAAAAGACAAAATGCTATATCTATATCCGTGTATCCACCACCATGCAGGTGGATGGCTACAGTCTGGATGCACAGAGAGATAAACTGAGAAAATATGCCGAGTATCAGAACATGGAGATTGTAAAAGAATTTGCAGATGAAGGTAAATCCGGTAAAAGCGTAGAAGGCAGACCGGAATTTCAGCGGATGTTGGACAATATTGAAGATGGTACGGACGATGTACAGTTTGTGCTGGTATTTAAGCTTTCCCGTTTTGGGCGTAATGCTGCGGACGTTTTGAATTCATTGCAGAGGATGCAGGATTTTGGAGTGAATCTGATCTGTGTAGAGGATGGCATTGACAGTTCTAAAGACAGTGGAAAGCTGATGATCTCCGTTTTGTCAGCGGTGGCAGAAATTGAACGTGAAAATATTTTGGTGCAGACCATGGAAGGACGAAAGCAGAAAGCAAGGGAAGGTAAATGGAACGGTGGATTTGCTCCCTATGGTTACAAACTGGTAAACGGAGAACTTCAGATTGCAGAGGACGAAGCAGAGGTAATTCGACTAATTTTTGATAAATTTATCCATACCAATATGGGAATGAGTGCGATTGCGTCATGGCTGAACCAGCATGGATATAAAAAGAAAAAGAGACAGAATAATACACTGGACGCATTTGCAACTTCATTCATCAAAGGTGTTCTGGATAATCCGATTTATTGTGGGAAATTGGCATTTGGTCGCAGAAAGAATGAAAAAGTTCCCGGAACAAGAAATGAATATCGGATTGTGAAGCAGGAAGAGTATATGCTGAACGATGGCATCCATGAAGGTATTATTTCAGAAGAGGCTTGGGAACTGGCACATCAGAAACGGCAGAAAACAGGAGTATCATACGAAAAGACCCATAGTCTGGAGCATGAGCATATTTTATCCGGCATTTTGAAATGCCCTCTTTGTGGCAGCGGAATGTATGGGAATGTCAATCGAAAAAAAAGAAAAGACGGTACGGCATATAAAGATTATTTCTATTATGCCTGCAAGCATCGGAAGCTGGTGGACGGGCATAACTGCAGCTACCGCAAACAATGGAGTGAAGATAAGGTGAATGATGCGGTAGAGGAAGTAATCCGGAGGCTTGCGCAGAATCCAAAATTTGAGGAAGCAATTTTAAAGAAAATCGGTGCAAGAATTGACACAACGGAAGTGGAAAAGGAAATTGAAGAATTGGAGAAACAGCATCGGCAGCTGACTGGAGCAAAAAATCGACTTGGACAGCAGATGGACAGTCTGGATATTACAGACCGTTTTTATGAGAAAAAATATCAGGATATGGAGACAAGATTGTATCGCCTTTATGATGAAATCGAGGGTGTGGAGAACAGCATCAGTGAAGTCAAGAACCGTCTGCTGAATATCAAACAGAAGAAAATATCAGAAGATAACGTCTATCAATTCTTGCTGTATTTTGATAAACTATATGACAAGTTCACGGATCTGGAGAAGAAAGAATTTCTTAACAGTTTTGTAGAACAGGTAGACATTTATGAGCAGGAGCAGCCGGATGGCAGATTCCTGAAGCACATTAAGTTCCGTTTTCCGGTGTATTTCAATGGTTCGGAAATAGAAGAACTTAGTTGGGACAATGAAAATACCGTTGAAGTTGTTTGTGGCCTACAAAGGACGAATAGGTAGAAGTCCTTGAATTTACGCACTTTGTGGAGTCTTCAGTTTCGAAAACAGGTGAAAATCACAAAGAAAAGAGCCTTGTGAAGAAACCGGATGAAGTTTTAACGATTTTGCTTTTTAACGTGCGGATTTTGCAAAAAACGAAAATAAGCAAAAAAATCTGTTACAATACATAAACATTCAAAATTGATGTCGAAAAATGTCGATTTATGAGGAATGAAGAAAATGGCGAAAGGAACGAAGTATTGTAACATGAAGACGCAGGCGCAAACGACAACATTTGCAGAGAATCAGAAAAAGAAAAGACAGAGAAAGTACCGGATGAAAAAACGACTGACTCTGATAATTGTGTTTGGAATTTTGGTGGGATGCAGTATTTATCTGCTGATCTCAAAGCAGGCTGGAGAGAATCAACTGTGGATGCCTTTCGGGTATGGCGCAGCCAATGTGCTGTCCGGCAGTATGGAACCTGCCTTTTCGGCTGGAACACTGTTAATTATAAAAGAAGAAAAAGAGACTAAGCCAGGCGAGATTGTCGTTTATCAGGCAGAGGAAGAACTGATTGTACACAGAGTAATATCCGTTGAGGGAGATATCATAGTGACGAAAGGTGATGCTAACACAGTATGCGACAGACCATTTCGAAGTGATGCCTTGAAAGGCAGGGTGATTGCCTGGATTCCATATGTCGGAGCAATTGCCAATATACTGGAAAATGTGGTGCCTCTGCTGACGGCATTGATATTGGTGACTGTAGTAGTACGCAGAATCAGAAATAAAGAAATATAAAATGACCGGCTGGGAATGTTCATCCCGGCCGGTCATTTTATACGTTTATTTTTTCTTTTTGGATTTTGCAGATGCATTGGCAGCTGCTTCTTTATTAAGAGTATCCTGTGCTTTATTGCGTAACTTTGCGAAAAAGCCTTTCTTCTTCACAGGCTGCTCCAGCGGACCTCTTACTCCACGGACATCTGTAATATAAATGCCACTTACAGTAGCTTTTACTTCCTTCTTCACTGGGATGACATCGAATACCTTTGCGTCTGCAACCAGCGTCATGATTCTTGGACCAACTTTTGCTTTCACAATCGGAAGCTTGGAACGTCTCATAAGCTTTGGAGTCTGGTCAATGACCATCTGAGGGAGTCCGGAATCTTTTAAACGTAACATCTTCTTATCAATTATCAGCATGGAAACGGTCTGTTTTACAGCTTCCATCTGTTCCATCTGCTCGGTCTGCTTCTTTTGGGCTTTTCTGCCAAAATAGTACAGAACACCGAGAACAATCACTAAAATGACAAGAATAATAATTAATACGTTAAGAAATGTCATTTTTCTCCTCCTCTGAATTCGCTTTTTTTATTCTAACATTCTTTTTTCAAAAGTGCAATAATCTTTCCGATTGTTTTTTGGGTAAACTTATGATAAAGTAAAAAAGAATATATTTTTATGAAGGGATGAATGCTTATGGGGTATGAAGAAGATACACAAGCACGAGCGGCCAGGCGAAAAAAGCGTAAAAGACGACAAAGGACAATGGGATTCCTGATCCTTTTTCTGATGATACTGGTGATAGCCGGTGCGATTTGTTTTGTGATTCTGGGGAATGACGGAGATAATCTGGAACTTGTAAAGAATAGATTAGGAACCGTCGGTGAGACTGCCTCCGGCTGGATACAGTCAGTCAGGGACTCATTGCCGGATGGAGTAAAAGAAAAGCTTCCAGCCGGATGGTTTGAGACGGAGACTGAGAGCGAAACGGAGACAGAGACTCAGAGCGAGACTGAGACAGAAGATCATTCGGATGAAGAAGCAGCACAGTTGATTGCTCAGGCAGACAGTATGGCAGTTTCTTATGATTATGATGGAGCAGCGGAGCTTTTGAAAGCTTCTCCTCTATATGCAGTGAGAACAGACCTTCAGCAGAAAGTGACTGATTATGAGGCACAGAAAGCAGCCTGCGTGGCCATCACACCAGAAGAAGTGACTCATATTTTCTATCATACACTGGTAGTGGATCCGTCAAAGGCATTTAATCCAGATCTGGATGGATACGCTGGATGGCAGCAGTGGATGACGACAGTTTCTGAGTTTGATGAGATTACCCAGGAGATGTACGACAGAGGATATGTACTGGTCAGCATTCATGATCTGATCAATAAAAAGACCAACGAAGATGGCAGCGTAACCATAGAACCGAATACCATTTACCTTCCGGAAGGAAAGAAGGCATTTGTACTTTCGCTGGATGATCTCAGTTATTATCATACGTATGACAACCATGGCGTGGCATCGAAGATTGTGCTGGATGAGAATGGCAAGCCTACCTGCGAATATGTTCAGGATGATGGTACGGTAGTGACCGGAGCTTATGATGCAGTGCCAAGACTGGATGCTTTCATGGAAGAACATCCGGATGGCTGTTATAAAGGTGCGAGAGGCATCATTGCCCTTACTGGATATAATGGCATTCTGGGATATCGTACTGATGGAACCTACAGTAAAGACCACAATACCAATTCTGATGTATATTATCAGGACGATCTGCAGTCAGAATGGCTGGCCAAACATCCAGACTTCAACTGGGAGAAGGAATGTGCAGATGCCAGAGCAGTTGCAGATGCTATGAAGGCTGATGGATGGGAGTTCGCAAGTCATACCTGGGGACATAAGAATGTAGGCGAGACAGATTATGACGATCTGGTAAGAGATACAGAGAGATGGTTTGAATATGTTTCCCCGTTGATTGGTGAGACGGATGCCATTATTTTTGCTCACGGTGCAGACATTGCGTCGAATGGCTACACCAGTGACAATGCAAAGTACGAATATTTTAAGAGTAAAGGATTTGATATTTACTGCCCGGTGGACTCTGAACCTTATACAACAACTGTAACATCAGAGTATCTGCATCAGGGCAGACGGGATCTGGATGGGTATCGGATTTATAATGACGCGATATCAGAAAATCCAATGGCAGCAGATCTGTTTGATGCCAGTAAAGTATTGGATCCAGACAGACCACTTCCGGTACCGGATCTGTAAGAAAAAGAGTCTTGGCGGACAGTCAGATGTTGATGTGATGAGGCAAAGCCTTTTGCATAAAGAGGGAATATCTTGAAAGTGTGGAAGAAAAGAGGATAGGATCATGAAAAGAAAAGCAGTAGCAGCACTGCTGGCTTGCGTAGCACTGGCAGCGACAGGATGCGGAAGCAGTGAAAAAGAAACAGAAAAAGCAACAGAAGCAGCAACAACAGAAGCTGCGTCTGAGACTGAAACTGAGAGTGAAAGTGAAGCAGCGACCACAGAAGCGGAATCTGAAAGCGAAACCGAAAGCGAAAGTGAAGCAGCGACCACAGAAGCAGAATCTGAATCAGAAGAAGCAGCAGAGCTAAAGACAGGAAAAGCAGCAGCTGAGAGTGAAACTGAGAGCGAAAGCGAGACTGCATCAGAGACTGAAACAGAAAGCGAAAGCGAGACTGCATCAGAGACCGAAACAGAAAGCGAAAGTGAGACTGCATCAGAGACCGAAACAGAAAGCGAAAGCGAGACTGCATCAGAGACCGAAACAGAAAGCGAAAGCGAGACTGCATCAGAGACCGAAACAGAAAGCGAAAGTGAGACTGCATCAGAGACCGAAACAGAAAGCGAAAGCGAGACTGCATCAGAGACCGAAACAGAGAGTGAAAGTGAGAACGCCTCTGAAACAGAAACCGGATCAGAAGCAGAGTCCGAGACTGGCAGTGAAGAAGAATCTGAAACAGAGACAGAGTTCAATGTGGCAGATATTCCGGAATATGATGCAAGTGAGTATGTAACCCTTGGTGAATACAAAGACCTGACAGTAGAAGTTACACCAGTAGAGGTTACTGATGAGCAGGTAATGGACAAGATTGCATCTGAGACAAAACAGACCCTGACAGAAGGTACTGTAGAGTCAGGTGATACCGTTAATATTGATTATGTCGGCAAGATCGACGAAGAAGAATTCGATGGCGGAAGTGCAGAAGGATATGATCTGGAGATCGGTTCCTGCACATTCATCGACGGATTTGAAGATGGTATTATCGGTATGCAGGTTGGTGACACGAAGGATCTGGAACTGAAGTTCCCAGAGGATTATCACAGCACCGATCTGGCTGGTAAAGATGTTGTATTTACGGTAACTGTAAATTCCATCTCCCGTGTACCGGAACTGACTGATGAAGTGGCAGACAGCGTAGTAGAAGGAATGACAGCAGAAGCATATCAGGAGAGTGTTCGCCAGGATCTGGAAGATCAGGCAAAGGAATCTCAGAAAACGGAAGCTGAGCAGAAGCTTCTTCAGGCAGTATATGAGAACGCAACAATAGATGGATATCCGGAAGAAAATCTGCAGTATACGATCAAGCGTGCAAAGGATTACTATGAATGGCTGGCCAGCATGTACGGTATGTCACTGGATGATTATCTGAAAAATTACGGAATGACTCAGGACGAATTTAATGAACAGATTCAGCCGGTTGCAGAGGAAGCACTTGGTGAAGAGATGACTTTACTGGCTATCGCCAAAGAGGAGAACATCGAAGTATCTGATGAAGAATACGAAGCCGGACTGGCAAGATATGCAGAAGCACAGGGTATGGACGATCCATCCAAGCTGGAAGAAGCATATGGTGAGAACTATATCAAGAACAGTCTGCTTCAGGAAAAGGTTCTGGAATTCTTATATGAGAACGCAACGATCGAAGAAGTAGCAGAAACCGAAGCAGAATCTGAGAGTGAGTCTGAGACAGAAGCAGCATCAGAGGTGGCATCTGAAGAAGAAACTGAGACAGAGACCACATCTGAAACAGAGACAGAGAGCGAAAGTGAGACAGCATCTGAAACGGAGACAGAATCTGAAACAGAAGCATAAATGAATAGTTGCAATAGGATTTTAAATTGCCTGTAAAGACTTTCTTTACAGGCAGTTTTACTATGTGGTATCATAAACAAAGAATCGGGATTCATTAAAAAATATCCGATAGAGAAGAACAGATATCAAAAGAGGAAAATGGAGGCACAGCATGATTCAGAAACTGATCAGTAATATTCAGAAAACCAAGGCACCAATCGTAGTAGGATTAGATCCTATGATGAATTATATTCCACAGCAGGTAAAAGAGAAGGCATTTCAGGAATTCGGAGAGACACTGGAAGGCGCCGCAGAAGCTATCTGGCAGTATAATAAGGAGATCGTGGATTGCACCTGTGATCTGATTCCGGCGGTGAAGCCACAGATCGCCATGTATGAGCAGTTTGGAATCGAAGGAATGAAGGCCTTCAAGAAGACTGTTGATTACTGCAAGTCTAAGGGACTGGTGGTAATCGGAGATGTAAAGCGTGGAGATATCGGATCTACATCAGCTGCCTATGCAACCGGACATCTGGGAAAGGTACAGGTAGGAAGTAAGACCTACAGCGCTTTTGACGAGGACTTCGCTACCGTGAATCCATATCTGGGATCTGACGGCATCAAGCCATTTATGGAAGTCTGCAAGGAAGAAAAGAAGGGCTTATTTATTCTGGTAAAGACCTCCAATCCATCCAGTGGAGAATTCCAGGATCAGCTGATAGATGGCAAACCACTGTATGAACTGGTTGGAGAAAAGGTCGCACAGTGGGGCGAAGAATGTATGGGTGAACAGTACAGCTATATCGGTGCTGTCGTAGGGGCTACTTATCCTGAGATGGGAAAAGTACTGCGTAAAGTAATGCCAAAGTCTTATATTCTGGTTCCTGGCTATGGTGCACAGGGAGGAAAAGGTGCGGATCTGGTGCATTTCTTTAATGAAGATGGACTGGGCGCAATTGTGAACTCATCCAGAGGTATCATTGCTGCATACAAGCAGGAAAAATATGCAAAGTTCGGAGCAGAACACTTTGGAGAAGCAAGCCGTGCAGCGGTAGAAGATATGGTGGCAGATATTAATCAGGCGTTGGAGAACAGATAGGAAAAGAGGAGTATAAGAAGATGGAACAGTATAAGCAGGAATTTATTGAGTTTATGGTGGACAGCCAGGTATTAAAGTTTGGAGAATTTACATTAAAGAGCGGAAGAAAGTCTCCGTTTTTCATGAATGCAGGGGCCTATGTGACTGGTACACAGCTGCGTAAGCTGGGCGAATATTATGCCAAAGCGATTCATGACAATTACGGACTGGACTTTGATGTCCTGTTTGGACCGGCTTATAAAGGAATTCCACTGAGCGTGGCCACTACAATGGCAATCAGTGAACTTTACGGAAAAGATATCCGTTACTGCTCAAACAGAAAAGAAGTAAAAGATCATGGGGATACCGGAATTCTTCTCGGAAGCAAGTTAAAAGATGGCGACAAAGTAGTGATTATTGAGGATGTAACCACATCCGGTAAGTCTATTGAAGAGACATTCCCGATTTTAAAAGAGCAGGCAGATGTGGAGATAAAAGGTCTGATGGTATCTCTGAACCGTATGGAAATCGGAAAAGGCGGAGTAAAGAGCGCACTGGATGAGATTCAGGAGAAGTATGGTTTCCCGGCACATGCGATCGTTACTATGGAAGAGGTAATAGAGAGACTTTATAATCAGGAATGTCAGGGAAAGATTGTGATTGATGACAGTATAAAAGCAGCCATTGATTCATATTATGAACAATATGGAGCAAAATAGAAAAAGGAGGCTTGCATATGAATGAAAAAGTATATCGCAGCATGAGTCTGGCAGGCGCCTGCAATATTGCAGTTGGAATCGTGATTCTGGTTGTAGGGATTGCAGCAGGAGTGATGGCCATTGTATCCGGAGCAGGACTTCTGAAGACGAAGAAGAATATCATGTTCTAGCAGAGGGTGCAGCGTGAAAAAAGAAACAAAGAAAAAAATTCAGATTGTCAGTGCAGGACTGTTTTTGCTATATCTGATCTGTCTGACCTACTTTCTCTTTTTTGTAGAAAGTCTGGGCAGAAGTTATGCGGAGCGGGAGTACACTTACAATCTGCATTTGTTTAAAGAGATCACCAGATTCTGGAGATACAGAAAAGAATTGGGTATGGCAGCGGTACTGGCCAACATTGTGGGAAATGTGATCTGCTTTATTCCGTTTGGCGCAATTTTGCCTGTGCTGAATCGAAAAGCACGCAATTTTTTCATGATTCTGACTCTGTCTTTTGAATTCAGTCTGCTGGTAGAATGTACACAGCTGATTTCCAAAGTAGGAAGTTTTGATGTGGATGACTTGTTCCTGAATACCCTGGGAGGTGTCCTGGGATTCCTGCTATTTACTATTTGCAACAGAATGAGGAGAAAGCATTATGGCTAAAAAAACGATGTATTCTTTCGAAGAAAAGACGCATCCTACAGATGGAATCGTATCTACGATTATGGGAGGAATTTCTTTGGCGCTTCTGATTGTGGCAGTGTATTCTTCTTATTATATGAGAGGAGATGCCGGAATCTATGCAGGAGCGTTTGGATTGTCAGGAATCTTGTTTGCGTTTGTGGGATTTATCATTGGAGTAAAGAGCTTTTCCAGAAAGAATATCAAATATAAATATCCGAAGATCGGATCCATCCTGTGTGGAATCGTGTTTGTCGTATGGCTGGGCGTAGCACTTGGAGGAGCATAAGGAGTGAAGAGATGCAACAGTTTGATGAGTTGAAAAAAGAAAGAATGCAGCTGGCAGCGGAGCGGATCAGTGAGATTGTCACAGAAGCAGCGATACCGGCACCATTTGCACGGTATTTTAAGGAAGAGGCAGAGTTTATCAGTCAGATGCTGGATCTGGCTGAGACCATTCGGACAGGAAAAACAGCAGACTGGACATTACAGGAATGGGAACAGTGCAATCAGAGAATGTATGCAGATATCCTGCCGGAGCAGTATGAACACTGTTTTGGCAATCCGGAGTATGCAGTAGCAGAGCTGGGGGAAGTACACGGAAGAATATTATCATTCCTGTACACAGAGATCAGAGGGATGATTGTGTATGCCTTCGAACAGAGATGGGAAGATCTGCTGATTGTATGCGAGCTGTTTATTGAAATCTATAATTGCTTTGAAGAAGAAGAATTACCGACTTACCGCCAGATCCAGCAGATTGTATACTGGTATGTCAGCGATTATAGCGATCAGACTCTTGCCTGTCGGATTCGGGAGGCCGTAGATCCAACGCTGGACTTTGCAACACGGATCATTACAGAAGAGGATCTGACAGATCTGCGTTACCTGTACAAATATGGTGAGTATGTCAATGAAAGTGTTCTTGGCACCGCCCGCTTCCTCAATAGTCTGCCGCAGGAAGAGATTGACCGCATTGCATCGGTCTATACAGAAGGATATCGGATGGGATTCGTTCTGGGAAATAAAGATCTGTCAAAGAAAAAGACAGTTAATATACGATATATTCTGGGATTTGAACGAATCATCCGCAAAGCGATCGAGAATTTTGCGCAGATGGGGCTGAGACCGGTGATCTATCGCAGCGCAGCACACAGCATCAATAAAAAAGAGCATATTCGCATCGGATATTACGGGGCAATTCCCAATAAACAGTATGAATACGATCACAAGGGTGATGCAGCCATTTATCTGGATCGTGCATTTATGGAACGCAAGCTGGGGGTAATGCGCAGCGCTTATGAAGAGTATAAAGAACAGGCAAATACCCATGCCGGACCAGCCTGCGTGGAGACTTTCGGTGAAGTACCATTTGTCCCGGTGAATAAAGAAGCAGCTTATCGTCTGTCGGAAAAACAGCAGAAGATGGCCGTAGAACTGGCAAATGAGACAGCACAGATCACCAATCGCTATATAATTGGCGAAGAACGCAGTTTTACCATTATCGCGTTCCCGGTACCGGAGATCGGAGAACAGTTTGAAGAGATCTTTGCAGAGACAGTGAAGATTAATACACTGGACTATCAGTTATATCAGAGAATTCAGCAGACCATCATAGATGCACTGGATCAGGGCTGCAAGGTACACATCCTTGGAAAAGACAGCAATCGAACGGATCTGACAGTGAGCCTGACTGATCTGAAGGATCCACAGAAAGAGACGATTTTTGAAAACTGTGTGGCAGATGTGAACATTCCGGTGGGGGAAGTGTTTACTTCTCCGAGACTTGCAGGCACGACAGGTGTGCTTCATGTCAGTGAGGTTTATCTTGAGGAACTTCGTTATGAGAATCTGGAGATTCATTTCCAGGATGGTATGGTTACTGATTATACCTGCAGTAATTTTGAAGACGAAGAAGAAAATAAAAAATATGTCAGAGAAAATGTGTTGTTCCATCATGATACCCTTCCTATGGGAGAATTTGCCATTGGAACCAATACTACAGCCTATGTAATGGCAGAAAAATATGGTATTGGCAATAAACTGCCGATACTGATTGCAGAAAAGATGGGTCCTCATTTTGCAGTGGGAGATACCTGCTACAGCTGGTCAGAAGATACAGCAGTCTATAATCCGGATGGCAAGGAGATTATAGCAAGGGATAATGAAGTATCTATTTTACGAAAAGAAGATTTGTCAAAAGCATATTTTGGATGTCATACAGATATTACCATTCCATATAAGGAACTGGGGCTTCTGGCTGTGCTTCACAAAGACGGCAGTCAGACGCCGATTATCCAAAACGGTCGATTTATTCTGCCAGGAACAGAAGAGCTGAATAAACCCTTTGCAAACGTGGGCGAATGAGTTGACAAGCAGAAAAAACGTTAGTAAAATAAGGGCTTAGAAGAATGCCTAAAAGTTTAAAGACAAAAGGAGAATGCACAATGACAAAAGTCGGTATTGTAATGGGAAGCGACTCAGATATGCCTGTTATGGCAAAGGCCGCTGATATTTTGGAAAAGCTTGGTGTGGAATATGAGATGACGATTATTTCTGCACACAGAGAACCAGATTTATTTTTTGAGTATGCAAAATCAGCAGAATCTAAGGGATGGAAAGTCATTATTGCAGGAGCAGGTATGGCAGCACATCTTCCAGGAATGTGCGCAGCGATATTCCCGATGCCAGTGATTGGCATTCCAATGCATACCACTTCTCTGGGAGGAAGAGATTCCCTGTATTCCATCGTACAGATGCCAACCGGCATTCCGGTTGCTACTGTAGCGATCAATGGAGGCGCTAATGCGGGACTGCTGGCCGCTAAGATTCTGGCTACTTCCGATCCGGAACTTCTTCAGAGACTGAAGGACTATTCACAGGAATTAAAGGAACAGGTAGAAGCAAAAGCAGAAAAGCTGGCCAAAGTTGGCTATAAAGAATACACAAAATAGAATAGAGGAGAACAGGTTATGGATTACAAGAACGCAGGTGTAGATATTGAAGCAGGTTATAAGTCAGTAGAACTGATGAAGGAGTCCGTAAAGAGAACTATGAGAGAAGAAGTTCTCGGAGGTCTGGGTGGTTTCTCAGGTGCATTTTCCCTGGCAAAGATCAAGAACATGGAGGAACCGGTTCTGTTATCTGGTACAGACGGATGCGGAACGAAAGTAAAGCTGGCATTTATCATGGATAAACACGATACCATCGGCATTGATGCTGTGGCAATGTGTGTGAATGATATCGCCTGTGCAGGTGGTGAGCCACTGTTTTTCCTGGATTATATTGCATGTGGAAAGAATTATCCGGAAAAGATTGCCGCTATCGTAAGTGGTGTGGCAGAGGGCTGTGTACAGTCTGATTGTGCTCTGATCGGTGGAGAGACAGCAGAACATCCGGGACTGATGCCGGAGAATGATTATGACCTGGCAGGATTTGCAGTTGGCGTGGCAGATAAAAAAGACATGATCACCGGTGAACATATCAAGGCAGGAGATGTACTGGTGGGTATAGCATCTACTGGAGTACATAGCAATGGTTTTTCACTGGTTCGTAAAGTATTCCAGATGGATAAAGAAACATTGGATACTTATCATGAAGAATTGGGTAAGACACTGGGAGAGGCGCTTCTTGCTCCAACCAGAATCTATGTAAAGGCTCTGCGCAGCGTAAAAGAGTCCGGTGTGACCATTAAGGGATGCAGCCACATTACCGGTGGTGGGTTCTATGAGAATATTCCGAGAATGCTTCCAGATGGAGCAAAGGCTGTTGTAAAGAAAGACAGTTATGAAGTACCGGCTATCTTCAAGATGCTGGCAAGAGAAGGAAAGATTGAAGAACAGATGATGTACAATACGTTTAATATGGGTATTGGCATGGTACTTGCGGTTGATCCTGCCGATGTGGAAAAGACACTGGCAGCTCTTGAAAAGACAGGGGACAAGGCTTATGTGATCGGTGAGATTGCAGACGGAGAAAAAGGAGTAGAATTATGCTAAAACTGGCAGTTCTGGTCTCCGGAGGCGGTACAAACCTTCAGGCCATCATAGATGGAATCGCAGATGGGACGATCACGAACACAGAAATTGGTGTAGTAATCAGTAACAATCCAGGTGCGTATGCACTGGAGCGAGCAAAGAAAGCCGGTATTCCGGCGGTTTGTGTGTCACCGAAGTCTTATGCAGACAGAGAAGCTTTTAATCAGGCGCTGCTTCAGACAATTCAGTCCTATGAACCGGATCTGATTGTACTGGCAGGATGTCTGGTGGTCATACCGAAGATAATGATTCAGGCGTACCCGAATCAGATTATCAACATTCACCCGTCGCTGATACCTTCCTTCTGCGGAACTGGCTATTATGGCCTGAAGGTGCATGAGAAGGCACTGGAACGCGGTGTAAAGGTGACTGGAGCAACGGTACATTTTGTGGATGAAGGAACCGACACTGGTCCGATTATCTTGCAGAAGGCAGTTGAGATACAGCAGGGAGATACTCCAAAGATTCTGCAGCAGAGAGTGATGGAGCAGGCAGAATGGGTTATTATGCCAAAGGCGATTGACCTGATCGCTAATGGACGTATCAGAGTGGAGAATGGAAAAGTAGTTTTCATGTGAGGAGGACGTATGAAAGTATTAATCGTAGGAAGCGGCGGAAGAGAGCATGCCATCGCATGGAAGATTGCGCAGAATAAAAAAGTAGAGAAAATCTACTGTGCACCGGGAAATGCCGGAATCGAAGAATTTGCCGAATGTGTACCGATCGGTGCCATGGAATTTGACAAACTGGCAGCTTTTGCAAAAGAACATGAGATTGACCTGACAGTGATCGGTATGGACGATCCCCTGGTTGGCGGAATTGTAGATGTGTTTGAAGCACAGGGATTAAGAGTATTCGGACCACGCAGGAATGCAGCGATTCTGGAAGGCTCCAAAGCCTTTTCCAAGGATCTGATGAAGAAGTATCATATTCCAACGGCTGCATATGAGAATTTTGATGATTCGGAGAAAGCACTGGAATATCTGGAGACGGCAAAGTTCCCGATTGTATTAAAAGCAGATGGACTTGCCCTTGGAAAAGGTGTACTGATCTGTCAGACACTGGAAGAAGCAAAGGCTGGTGTGAAGTCTATTATGCTGGATAAGCAGTTTGGTGCATCCGGCAACCGTATGGTCATCGAAGAATTTATGACCGGACGGGAAGTATCTGTATTGTCTTTTGTAGATGGCAAGACCATTAAGACCATGACCAGTGCACAGGATCACAAGAGAGCCGGTGATGGAGATACCGGACTGAATACAGGCGGTATGGGAACATTTTCTCCAAGTCCTTTCTACACGAAGGAAGTGGATGAGTTCTGCGAAAAATATATTTATCAGCCAACTGTAGACGCTATGGCAGCAGAAGGCAGAGAGTTCAAGGGAATTATATTCTTCGGACTGATGCTGACAGAAGACGGACCAAAAGTTCTGGAATACAATGCCCGTTTTGGAGATCCTGAGACACAGGTTGTGCTTCCGAGAATGAAGACAGACCTGGTAGAGGTATTTGAGGCATGCATTGATGGAACACTGGATCAGATTGATCTGGAATTCGAAGATAATGCGGCGGTCTGCGTAGTCCTTGCATCGGATGGATATCCGGTAAAATATGAAAAAGGTTATGTGATATCCGGATTCGAAAATTTTAAGGACAAAGACGGCTATTATGTATTCCATGCCGGAACAAAGAAAACAGAAAAAGGAATCGTTACAAACGGTGGACGTGTGCTCGGAGTAACGGCCAAGGGAGCGGATCTGAAAAAGGCTCGTGCCAATGCCTATGATGCGGTAAACTGGATCAGTTTTGAGAACAAGTATTATCGACATGATATAGGAAAAGCCATTGATGAGGCTTAGAACAAAAGAAAGAGGTAAAAACATGAAGGAAATGAAGAAAATCATCGGCCGGGTGTTGCTGCTGGTGTGCTCTCTGATCTGCCTGCTGGCAGTCAGTATATCTGCAGAAGACTATGACAGTACATCCGGGGACAATTCCCTGTACAGCCTGGGACTGGAAAATGCAGTCTCCTGTGAGCCGGAATTCTATTATGCAACACTGGAATACAACGTTACAGTAGCAGGAGGAACGAAAGAGCTTCAGCTGGATCCTGTAAAATCAGCGGACAGCGCAGAGATTACTGATATCAGCGGAACGGAATTGTCTGATGATGGAACAGGTACCGTATCTATTTCGGTACAGGCAGCGAATGGAGCAACTGCTACTTATGTGCTGCATGTAAGAAGTGATGGAAGTCAGAGTGAGACAGAGACTGAAGATGCAGCTGCAAAGGCAGAATCAGAAGCAAAAGCAGAATCTGAGAAGCTGGCAACAGAATCCGAAAAGGTTGCGCAGTCAGAAGCAGCAGCACAGCTGGAACAAAAAACACAGCAGCTGACTTCTCTCCAGAAAGAAAACGATGATTTCGCAGATCGTCTGGACAAGCTGATGAAGATTTTATATGGATTGATTGCATTTGCAGTAATCCTGTTATTCGTGATCATCAATCAGAGCCTGAGAAACAAGGATATGAAAGATGAGATCAAGTCCTTAAAAGGACAGGTAACAGAAAGCTATGAATATGCAAGAAAAGAACAGAACATGAGAAGTGACTACTATTATGCACCTGTTCAGAATACACCACAGCCAATGCAGGGACAGAATCCACAGATGAATGATATGTCCGGAACAGTACATGCAGC
Source organism: Muricoprocola aceti (assembly GCF_025567005.1). Classification (NCBI taxonomy): domain Bacteria; kingdom Bacillati; phylum Bacillota; class Clostridia; order Lachnospirales; family Lachnospiraceae; genus Muricoprocola; species Muricoprocola aceti. Next base: position 13,471 of record NZ_JAOQKE010000011.1, on the reverse strand, counting down.
ATTTGGCAATGCTTCCCAGAAGCTTCAGGCACAGCCAATGAATATGGCGGCAGCCACACAGGAAGCAGCACCTGCTCCATCTAAGAAAGAGTTAAAGAAGCAGGAGAAGGAAGCCAGGAAGGCTGCAAAGAAAGCAAAGGGCAGAGATGCAAGACAAATGCAGCCAGAACCGATGATGCAGCAGGATCCAATGATGGCACCACAGCAGAATGTGCAGCCTCAGATGTCTCCGCAGCAACAGGTACCACAGCAGATGCAGCAGGTTCCGCCACAGCAGCCGACTATGGTACAGAGCAGTATTGAAGAACCAGATGTCAATGTAGATATGATTGATTTATAGAACAAAGGAAAAAGAATCTCGTTTTCATACGGGGTTCTTTTTTTCTTTTCTTGATTTGCACCCGTCATCTGTGCTATAATCCATATAACAGATGGTAATATAACCATATAAGATGAAAGAAATGGAAGTGAGCATATGGTAATGATAGAGATAGATTTTCAGAGCGATGAAGCCATTTATATTCAGCTCCGAAATCAGATTATTCTTGGAATTGCAACGTCATCGCTCCAGGAGGGGGAAGCACTTCCGTCCGTACGACAGCTTGCAGATGATATCGGGGTGAATATGCATACGGTGAATAAGGCATATTCCGTATTGCGTCAGGAGGGATTTCTGCGGCTTGACAGGAGAAAAGGGGCTGTGATAGCCTTGGATGTAGATAAGATGCAGGCGATAGAAGAATTGAGAAGCAGTCTTCGGGTCAGCCTGGCTAAGGCCTGCTGTAAGAATATTACAGAGGATGAGATCCACAGTATGGTGGATGAGATTTTAAAAGATATGAAGAATGGAAGGATGTAGAATATGCAATATACCGAACAGGTAAAGCGAGCATTGAAATATGCAAAACAGACCGCAAAACAATGCGGACAGAGCTATATCGGGTCTGAACATTTACTGATGGGGCTGATGCGGGAAGAGAACGGTATGGCTTCAGCAATTTTGAAGGAATGCAAAGTAGATGCACAGAAACTGATGGAATTGATTCAGGAACTGATCGTCCCTGAAGGAATGTTAGCAGAACGGGGAATCATGGATTATTCACCCCGTGCGACAGAAATTCTGGCACAGGGCGAGGAAGAAGCACAGTTCTTTGGACAGGAGAAGATGGGAACGGAACATTTGCTTCTGGCAATTCTGAAGGATGTAGATTGTGTGGCTACCAGACTGCTTCACACAATGGGAATACAGGTACAGAAGGTATTTATGGCAGTATTGGAATGTCTGGGGCTGGAAGAGAGCCGTTATAAAGAATATATGCGTACAGTAAAAAGCAACCAGGCGGCAGGTCAGCAGGGAGGAACCATGCTGGAACAGTTCAGCCGTAATCTGACACAGCAGGCAGCGGAAGGACGCCTGGATCCAGTAGTAGGACGTGAGGCAGAGATTGAACGGATTATCCAGATCCTGAGCAGAAGAACCAAGAACAATCCATGCCTGATTGGAGAACCAGGTGTGGGAAAGACAGCTATAGTGGAGGGACTGGCACAGCGTATTGTGGCAGATACCGTACCAGACAGTATCAGAGGAAAGAAGCTGTATACGCTGGATATGGCAGCAATGGTGGCCGGATCCAAGTATCGAGGCGAATTCGAAGAGCGAATCAAGAGGGTGATTCAGGAAGTTTCAGAGAGAAGTGATGTACTGTTGTTTATCGATGAGCTTCATACCATCATTGGCGCCGGTGGTGCAGAAGGCGCCATGGATGCATCCAATATTCTGAAGCCGGCACTTTCCCGTGGTGAGATTCAGCTGATTGGGGCGACTACGATCGGTGAATATCGCAAGTATATCGAAAAAGATCCTGCGCTGGAACGACGTTTCCAGTCTGTTGTAGTGGAAGAACCAAAGCCAGAGGAGACAGTAGAGATCCTGAAGGGGCTGCGAAAGGCTTATGAGAACCATCATAAGGTGACAATTACGGATGAAGCGATAGAAGCAGCAGTGACCTATGCCACACGCTATATCAATGATCGTTTTCTGCCAGACAAGGCGATTGATCTGATTGATGAAGCGGCATCCAGAAGGCAGCTGAAGCGTGCAGAAACGGCGGATGGACTTGGTGTACTTCAGGAAAAAATGGAGGAACTGTCCGAAAAGAAGGAAAATGCCATAATTTTAGGTGAATGGGAAGAAGCTTCCAGATACAATCAGGAACAAAACAAGCTGATGAAAAAGCTGGAGGAGACAAAAAGACGCCATGATCAGAAGGCTGAGAAGAAACGGCCTGAGATTGGCGAGAATGAGATCGCAGAGATCGTATCTATGTGGACAAAGATTCCGGTGCAGAAGCTGGAAGAAAAGGAATCCCATCGGCTGCTGAAGCTGGAACAGACTCTGCACCAGAGAGTGATTGGACAGGATGAGGCAGTGACAGCAGTGGCGAAGGCAATCAAGCGAGGCCGTGTGGGGCTGAAGGATCCGAAACGTCCGATTGGTTCGTTCCTGTTCCTTGGACCGACCGGTGTGGGAAAGACGGAACTGTCCAAGGTACTGGCGGACGTGGTGTTTGGCAGTGAACAGGCCATGATCCGTGTGGACATGTCCGAATATATGGAGAAACACAGCGTATCCAAGCTGGTGGGATCACCTCCAGGATATGTGGGATATGAAGAAGGAGGACAACTCAGTGAGAAGGTCAGAAGGAATCCGTATTCTGTGATTTTGTTTGATGAGATAGAAAAGGCTCATCCTGATGTATTTAATATTTTACTGCAGGTACTGGATGATGGTCATATCACGGATGCCCAGGGAAGAAAGGTGGATTTTAAGAATACCATTCTGATTATGACATCGAATGCTGGTGCGGCAGCAATTCAGGAACCGAAGAAGCTGGGATTCCTGGCAGGAGAGGATGAGAAGCAGAATTATCAGCGTATGAAGGGCAATGTCATGGAAGAGGTAAAGCGGGTCTTCAAGCCGGAGTTCCTGAACCGAATTGATGAGATCATCGTCTTCCATTCCCTGAACAAGGAAGAGATTGCGAAGATTGTGGCACTGCTGCTGAAGGAATTTGAAAAGCGCTGCAAAGATCAGATGGATATTGAGCTTCATGTGCGTGACTCTGTGAAGAAGCACATTGCAGAGACCGGATACGATGCCAAATATGGCGCAAGACCGTTAAAGAGAGCCATTCAGACACAGCTGGAGGATGCTCTGGCAGAAGAGATTCTGGAAGGAAGAATCAAACGGGGCGATAAGGTCGCTGTGGGGTATGTCAACGATAAAATGAGATTTACGGTAAAATAAAAGTAGGAAAAAGAGGTATCTGTTCAAAATCCCATGGTAAATGCGGAGAATGGACAGATACAACTGGTTGGGGAGAAGTATATGGCGAAAGCAAAATCAACCGCTTTTTTCTGTCAGAACTGCGGTTATGAATCAGCAAAGTGGCAGGGACAGTGTCCGGCCTGCCATGAGTGGAACACCTTTACAGAGGAGCCGGTGGCGAAGATCACCGGCTCAGCTGCGGTAAAGAAGGCGGCAGCAGAGATACGGCCAGTACGGTTGTCAGAGATACAGACGGATGAGAGTCAGAGAATCTCTTCTGGTATGGAAGAACTGGATCGTGTGCTGGGAGGCGGCATTGTGGCCGGTTCCCTGATGCTGGTGGGTGGTGATCCTGGTATTGGAAAGTCAACACTGCTTCTGCAGGTCTGCCACAATCTGACTGGAACGGGGCATAAGGTGTTGTATGTATCTGGAGAGGAGTCAGTGCAGCAGATTAAGCTGAGGGCAAAGCGGATTGGGGATTTTAAGGATGATCTGATGCTGTTGTGTGAGACGAATCTGGAGCTGGTACGTTCGGTTATAGAGAAGATCAGGCCGGAGATCGTAGTGATCGACTCTATTCAGACCATGTATCACGAAGCAGTGTCAGCAGCGCCGGGCAGTGTGTCTCAGGTGAGAGAAGCCACCAATGTGTTGATGCAGATTGCAAAAGGAATGGGAATCTCCATTTTTCTGGTGGGTCATGTGACCAAAGAAGGCGTGGTGGCAGGACCGAGAGTGCTGGAACATATGGTAGATACAGTATTGTATTTTGAGGGAGACCGCTATGCATCTTACCGTATTTTGCGAGGCGTAAAAAACCGTTTTGGTTCTACCAATGAGATCGGTGTCTTTGAGATGCGGCAGAGTGGTCTGCGGGAAGTGACCAATCCGTCAGAATATATGCTCGATGGCAAGCCGGAGAATGCATCAGGTTCTATTGTAGCCTGTTCCATGGAAGGAAGCCGTCCAATTCTCATTGAGATCCAGGCGCTGGTGTGTCACACCAATCTGCCGATGCCACGCAGAACCACGGCGGGCACCGATTTTAACCGTGTGAATCTGTTGCTGGCGGTGCTGGAAAAGCGGGCAGGAATGCAGATGTCAGCCTGTGATGTGTATGTGAACATTGCAGGGGGGATTCGGATGACAGAGCCAGCTATTGACCTGGGCCTGATTCTGGCACTGGTATCCAGTTATAAAGATATTGCTATAGATGAGAAGACCATCGCTTTTGGCGAAGTGGGTCTGAGCGGAGAGATCCGCTCAGTGAATATGGCACAGCAGCGTGTACAGGAAGCAAAGAAGCTGGGATTTGAGACAGTGCTGATGCCGAAGGTATCTATGAAAGCATTGCAAAAGGTAGAGGGAATCCGGATCATTGGACTGGAGACCGTGCGCGATGCGATGCAGTATCTGATGAGAATGAGATAGTATAATGTGGGGTATCACATGCTTTCATGGATGTGATACCCCACATAGGATTTTGACTCGTAACTGTGAAGGTACTGAACAGTTACAATTTGTTTATTTTTTATGTCCCTGGTATCAATAAAAATTCTCAGATTAAATATCGAGTGCGGCGTGGTAACCTTCATAGACCGCATTGGTAATAGTAGATACTTTGGAGGCATCACCAATAACTGCAATGTATGGAGCACTGTCACGCAGGCTGTTTACCAGGCTGGTACGGGAATGCTGTCCCAGAGCGCAGATCACGGAAGTACCCGGGATCAGAATCTCTTCTCCAGTGTCAGTTTCACACAGAACTCCCTCATCTGTTACGGCAAGTCCCTTGCAGCCGGTATGGACTGTCACATACTTATCCACTTCTTTTAGCAGCAGAGGACGATGACGGATATTGGCATCTGGAGCCAGTTCCTGACGCATTTCTACCAGATGCACATGCTTTCCTTCCATGCCAAGATGGATGGCACATTCGCATCCAGCCAGTCCTCCGCCCAGAACAACAACCTGATCGGTAACCTTTTCTTTTTCAAGATAATAGTCATTTACGATCACAACATTGTCTCCATTCAGTCCTTTGATTGGCGGAACCAGAGGCTCAGATCCAACGGCAATGATCAGTGCATCCGGATTTTCCTTTTCTACATACTCTGGTGTGACTTCTGTGGAGGTACGGATTTCTACGCCGGAATTCCGTGCAAAAAGCGCATAAGTCTGAGATAACTGGTACATTTCCTGTTTAAATGGAATCGCCTGCTCACTTTTCAGGATGCCACCCAGCTGCGCCTCTTTTTCGCATAAAATAACCTGGTGTCCGCGCCTTGCAGCGGTATAAGCTGCATAGAGACCTCCAGGTCCACCGCCGGCTACCAGAACTTTCTTAGATACCGGTGCTGGAGATACTTCATTTCCTTCAATTTCCCGTCCAATTAATGGATTAACAGTGCATCGCCTGGTGGCAGTGACGGCACGCTCTGCCATGCAGGTGAAACAACGCAGACAGTGTACGATTTCGTTTTCACGGTTTTCCATGATTTTCCTTGGGAGAAACGGGTCAGCCAGAAGGGCTCTGGCCATATATACAATATCAGCTTTTCCGGAAGCTATGATCTCTTCCATCTGCTGTGGATCATTCAGACCGCCTAACGTGGCAACCGGAACAGAGACATGTTTTTTAATCTCGGCGGCAAGATAGACATTGCATCCGTGCTCTTTGAACATGGATGGATGCGTATCTCCAAAACCACGCTGGTAGGTGCCGGCAGATACATGAATAATATCCACATATGGCTCAATCATCTGGGCAATGCGAACCCCTTCTGCCAGATCATAGCCACCTTCGAAAAGCTCGGATCCACTCATGCGGAATTCAATCGGGAATCCAGGTCCAACAGCTTCTCTGACAGATTTTAATACTTCAATGGCAAGACGGCAGCGGTTTTCCAGACTTCCGCCATATTCGTCGGTACGTTTATTAAAATATGGAGAAAGAAACTGGTTTAACAGCCAGCCATGTCCACCGTGAATCATGATCATACCGAATCCGGCGCGCTTTGCAAGACCTGCAACACGGCCATAAGAAGCGACAATGTCCGAAAGCATGTCTGTGGTCAGAGCTTTGACCGGAACCCCATCTGGACGGACGGTATCGCTTGGACCCCATTGATGCATATTGTGCTGTTTGCTTTTATCAGTCATATAAGTACCGGCATACATACCAGAATGAGACAATTCCAGGCTTGGAACAGCTCCATGGCGGTGAATGGCATCAGCTGTATAAGTGGCTGCTGCCAGAGAATTCAGGATAGAAGTATCCAGATGGTAAGCGTGCGAACCATCGGTCTCAGGGTGCACCATACATTCACTGACAGTAACTGCACCAGCGCCGCCTTTTCCTCTCAACTCGTAAAAAGCTGTGGATTTTGGACCAATACAACCATCATTGGTGATATCAGTTCCTCCCATAGGTGCAGAAAACATACGATTACGGAATGTTACCCGTCCAATGGTGATAGGACTGCATAAATGTGGAAAATGCCTTTTCATGTTTTGTTTCCTCCAATGTCTTTGTGTAGATTTGCTAAATATAGCATAGCAGGAATGGAAGAAACCATCCATCAATAGAATGACGGTACCTGTCAACAAATGGTTGATACCTGAGAAAGCTGAATCAGGGAAGCAACCACAGAAGAGGAAGAATCATTCTCCCGGCAGATCATAGATACTTTCCATGGAATGGCATCCCGCAGTGGAATCGCATGAAGATCCCCCAGCAGATGATCAGACTGGTGGATATCAGCGTCAATACCGATCCCGGACTTCTCCCGACAGAAACGGTAAATCAGAGGACTTTCCATAGTACGTATGGCGATGGCAGGTGAAAAACCGAAATCACTGCATCGCTGAATCAGATTGTGATAGCTGTCATACTTTTGATTCAGAGTGACCAATGGCTGCTCTTTCAGATCCTCTATACTGAGACTGTCCCGTTCATAGAAGGGATGACCTGGATAGACAAGGGCAATCATATGACAGCTGAATACAGGAACAGAAAAAAGGTCAATCTGAGGTATCGTACCAATCACAAATCCGGCATCCAGTGAGCCATTAACAACTTTTTCTAAAACTTCTTTATTTATCAGCTCTTCCCACTGAATGGACAGATCAGGAAATTCCTGAGACAGTTGATTTAACTTCTGTAATGGAAGTATATTCAAAACGCCACAGGCGAAGCCGATGCGAAAAGGTCTGCCATCTTTGTCAATCTGTTGAATCGTAACTTTGAGATCTTCCAGACGGTAGAGAATCTTCTGACTCTGTTCGTAAAAATAATCACCGGTTTTGGTAGGAATCATACCACTGGAAGTGCGCTCAAAAAGGAGGGTATGAAGTTCTTCTTCCAGTCGGCTGATGATGCGGCTCAGACCCTGTGGGGTAATAAATAAATGTCTGGCAGCCTGATTGATGCTGCGTTCTTCGTATACAAGACGAAAACAGCGAAGATCTTTGGTATCCATAGGCACCTCCTTATTTCTTTAACATAGCAAAGGACAGCAGCAGTACCAGCCGTACTTTTGCATCATCCAGATTCAGCCTTGTCAGCTTCTGAATACGCTCCAGGCGATAGAAGAGTGTACTGCGGTGAATAAATAATGCATTGGCTGTTTGAAGGGCATTGCGTTCCAGAGACAGATACACATTCAGTGTATGGAGCAGCTCGGTATTGTTTTCTTCTCTGTTCCAGAATCCGCCACTGATGGTACTGATGCTGGCCGACCTGGCAAAGTGGTGTGTAAAATTCGTAACAGCGGCATCTGCGATTTATTACTTCCGTGATGCTATGGGCAATCCGGGACTGATGGCTCCATATCTGCTCAGCGTAGCCATTGGTGCAATCCTGGGAGCATTTGTAATGAGATATATCTCAAAGGCACTGTCTTCTAGAACAACTATGATTCTTGCTTATGCTGGAATGACCGTTTCCCTGTGCCTGATTTACTTTATGTATGGTAATGCATATGTAGTTATTGCACTGATGACCGTTGCACAGTTCTTCTATGGTATGGCTTTTGCAGCATCTCCTGCACTGTACGCAGATACCGTTGTATACGCAACCTGGAAGAGTGGAAAAGATGCATCCGGATGGATTATGGGACTTCAGAATCTGCCATTAAAAGTAGCCGTATTCCTTCGTGGAACGATCCTCAGCGCATGTCTGGTAGCAGTTGGCTGGCAGTCAGGTGCGGTACTGGAAGGTACAGCAAGACAGGGTATGACCATTGCATTTGCACTGGTTCCGGCGATCTTCTGTCTGGTTGGTATGCTGCTTCTGATTTTTGGATTTAAGATCACAAGAGATAAGGTTGAGACTTATCAGGCTGAGATCAATGCGAGATCATAAAAACAGAAATATATAATTTGGAGGTATTTATTATGCTTACAGCAAAAGAAAACTTATTAGAGACATTAAAAGTAGACGGCAAACCGGATCGTCTGGTAAAACAGTATGAAGGAAATGCATTCTTCCCTCCAAACCCGGCAGCAATGTATATCAGAGGCAACCGTCATCCAGGAATGGAACCAATGAAAGACCGCTTTGGAACTACCATTCTCTGGCCGGAAAACCAGGTAGCAGCAATGCCTCATGTAACCAATGACAACAAGGTGATCAGCGATATTACTGAATGGAAAGATCAGCTGGTAATGCCGGATCTGGAAGCAAACTGCTCTGACCCTGCACTGTGGGAACCGTTCATTAAACAGGCGGAAGAGATTCGTGCCAAAGGTGATCTGGTTATGGCATTTATGCCTACCGGTGTATTTGAAAGACTTCATTTCCTCATGGGATTCGAAGATATGCTGATGAACTTCCTGCTGGAGCCGGAAGATATGATGGATCTTTGTAATGCAATCGGTGAATATCGTTATCAGTATATGAAGCTGATCGTAGATAACATCAAACCAGATGTCATGCTCAGCCATGATGACTGGGGATCCAAACATTCTTTATTCGTCAGCCCGGATACCTGGCGTGAATTTATCAAACCACAGTATGTAAAAACCTATGGTTATATGAAAGAGCGTGGTATTATCATTATGCATCACGCAGATTCCTTTATGGAACCAATCGTAGAAGATATGGTAGAACTGGGAATTGATATCTGGCAGGGAGCACTTCCGGAAAATGATATTCCAAAGCTCCAGAAACAGCTGGCTGGCAGAATGACATTGATGGGCGGACTAGATGCATCTGTTGTAGACCGTGCAGATTCTACCGAAGAAGAGATCCGCAAGGAAGTACGCAGAGCATGCCAGACTTATGGACCAGGCGGACACTTCATTCCATGTATTACCTACGGTGCTCCAGGATGCCTGTTCAAACATGTAGATCCGATCATCAATGATGAAATTGACAAATACAATAAAGAAACTTATGGAATTTAAAGCCTCCGGCATAGAATAGGAGAGGCACCAAAAGGACAGAAAATGAGCCGGGAAAATCACGTTCCCGGCTCGCTTTTTATCCTGATTGGGATAAAAAAGGGAGAAGGTATGGAAAAAACAACATATAAATGGTCTGCGTACCTGAAGTTCGTAGCATTTTCGTTATTAGGAATTTTTGTATTTTTTATCAATGTACCATTTCCGGGATATGAGATACAGCTTGGAATCTGGAAATGGGGAGCTGTTCCGGCACAGAGTAATGTGATGGTGTCTCATCTGACCAATTTTCTAAAAGCAGCATTGTTTACAGGTAATTTTAAAGCAATGCCGCTGATCGTGTGGGGAATTGGTGTTTACAGTATTGTGGACCTGTTTGTACTGCGGCCGGATAAGTTCTGGCATACAACCAAAGTAGCAGCCGTATTTGCCGTATTTAAAATTGTGGGATTTGGTCTGTTATGCTTTGCTATGCTGGAGATCTACCTGGGCTGGCATCCAGGATTTATGGAATGGTTTTTTGAACCAGTGCCATCACTGAGCGATAAAAGTATCTGTATGTTTATTATGAACAGTATTCTGGTGACGATCTCCATTTCTATTCCGGCAGCATCGCTATTCCTGCCATTGCTGGTGGATTATGGACTGGTGGATTTTGTGGGCGTACTGGTACGGCCAATTATGCGTCCGGTATTCAAACTCCCTGGAAGAGCGGCTGTGATCATGGTGTCTGCATTTCTTGGAAATTTTTCAGTAGGACACATTGCGGTGAATGATCAGTATAAAACGGGAAGAATGACAGAACGGGAAGCGGTAGTAATCGGAACCAGTTTTTCTACCGTGTCGGTGGGATTTTTGATGGCTTTGGCCAACAATACCGGGTTAAATGAACGTGGATACTGGAATTTGTATTTCTGGACTGCATTTTTGATTACACTTTTGGTCAGCCTGATCGGCGTTCGGATCTATCCGCTTCGTCAGATCCCTGATCGTTGTTATCCGGGAGTGGAAGCCTGTCCGGAACCACTGATCAAGAAAAACATTCTGAAAGTAGCCTGGAAAGAGGCACTGGATGTGGCCGCGAATCAAGATCCGCTGATCAGCAGAATCGGTTATATCATGAAAGAAACGATCGGCGTACTGGGAACTGTAGCATCAGGAACAGCCTTCTTTGCAACGGCGGGTGTACTGCTGTATACGTATACACCGATTGTGAAATGGGTGGGTTATCTCTTCTATCCATTTATGAGAATCTCTATTCCAAAGGCAGAAGCCGTGACTGCCTGTACCGGCGCAGCTGTATCATTTGTAGAAGTGACTATTCCGGCACTGCTGGTAACAGTAGGAGAATGGAGTATGCGTACCAGGTACATGATGGCAGTGATCCCGGTTACTTCCATTATCTTCCTGGCCAGCTTCGTGCCGTGCCTGATGGCGACAGAAGTTCCGGTAAAGTTCAAAGATATGGTAATCATCTGGGTAGAGCGGATGCTTCTGTCTGTATTGATCACAGGAATTTTCGCTATCATCCTGTTCCCGGCATAAAGCAGAAAATTTTTAATAAGCCCCGGAAATTAGAAAGACTGGTTTCTCGGGGCTTGTATGTATCATTGAGACATTTGCTTCAGAGATTCGATCAATTCCAGATCCGTGGAGGTAACTTTCAGATTAGATTCGATGATCTTTCCTTCCGGGGTGGTAATCGAAAAAGCTATTACACTGCCTTCTTTCAGAGCTGGCTGGGCTGCGCGTAAAAAAGCAGGGAACTTTGGGTGCTGATCGGTAAAACGCTGCCACAGACTTTTAAGCTGAAGCAGAGACTGAAAATTCATGGCCATAGTAATACTCCTTTGCTATATGTTTTTGCGAGTAGATCGTATCATTTTTTAAGAAAAACGTCAAATTATTTCAAAAAGATATTGACAGAAAATAGGAATCATGGTATAAATATTTGGTGAGCAACACACAGGGGATTGGTCAAATGGTATGACAGAAGTCTCCAAAACTTTTAGCGGGAGTTCGATTCTCTCATCCCCTGCTCGTAAGAAGCGGTTTTTCCTTTAAAACAAAGGAAAGATCGCTTTTTTTACTTTATAGGAAAGTTCTCTTTTAGAGAACTTTCGAATGAAAAAGGCCTGCCGAAAGGCAGGCACAGTTCAAAGACAACACGGATTAGAAGATATAAAAACCTTCTACACCAGCCTCGTCATCAAAAAGATCATCTTCATTTAAAAAGTAATCCATGTCCAGAAGTGCTTCATCCGACATTTCGCGAACATCTTTTGAAGTCATACCGTCGGGAGGATTTTTGATATATTTTTTTCTGAGTTCCTCGATGTTTGTATTCATGGTGGTGCCTCCGTTTTTTTGTTTAACACAGACGGAGAAAACTGTAAAAGGCTATATATGAGAAGGAGAACGGCAAGCCCGTGAACGAGCCATTACCTTTTTATATAATTCATCGAGAGGAACACGTTTGTGTTTATGGTAAAGTTCCAGGAAGAGCATAGTGGCGCCACAGGAACATTTCGGAGGATCATAACCAAAAGAAGAAAGAATAGAAGTACGCCACTTGTGGAAGGAAAGAAGAATCTTATGTTTATCGCGAGAAATGGCTCTTCGTATTTTGGAGTCAGATGGACGGTGTCTGGCATAGATACCGTAGTAACGGATCATTTTAAAGTGTTTTTCAGGGATATGCTGAATCAATCGAGAAATAAAATCCAGGACAGGGAGAGTTTCGATGACAAGGAGATTGTCTTCGTGACGATTATAATGAAAAGTGACAAAATCGTCGTCATAATCATCGATTCTGGAAGTAGCAATGACAGGACGTCCAAGATAGCGACCGATGTATTTGATTACAGAGGAAGGATTACATTTGTTTGGTTTGGCATAAACGTAAAAGCCATTTTTATGCTGTGAATAAACAGAAGCTTTTGTTTTTTTAAAAGAGTTTCCGAGAGTTTTGTGAAGAAGAGAAAGTAGGACAGTCTGAAAAGAATCCCGGAGGTACTTATAGTGAAAATGAGAAACGGAGCGCCAGAAGAGGTGTTCGCTGATTCCGCCTTCGGAAAGAAGACAATGGATATGAGGATTCCATTTGAGGTCACGGCCGAAAGTATGAAGGACACAGATAAAACCGGGAGTGACAGGGTCAGATTTGGAGAATTTCTGGAACATACGTAAGATAACGGAACGAACAGCGGCAAAAAGGCAATTGAGAAGGGAGCGGTTTTTTAGAAAGAAAGGTCGGAGTTCTTCGGCGATAGTAAAAACGAGATGTCGATGCTGACAGGCGATGATCTTAAAGGACATAGTGGTAGCGCGGATCATTGAATAAGAGTTGCCGCAGGTGGGACAAAATCTGGAATGACAGCGAGAAGCGACATATTTAAGGTTGCCACAGACAGGGCACCCAAACAAAGCACCACCGTAAGATGGATCTCCGCAGGAGATCATTTTGTCAACATTTTCAATGACAGACTGGCGTGGATGAAGGATGTAAAGCATTTCTTCGTAATGGTCAGCAAAAATATTTTGAAGTATGTTCATAAGATTATTATGCAGGAAAAAGGAAAAAAAGAAAACCCCCTAACCCCTCATGAATGAGGGGCAGGGGAGTTGAAGTGTCGAAGACACTTTTTTATGTTGTGTGTCCAGCGAAGCTGGACCACACTTGCCGGTGTAAGTCCGGTCACGGTAATCGCCAGTGAGCCGTGTAGCTAAACTCGG
>NZ_JAOQKE010000010.1:0-90751 GCF_025567005.1 Muricoprocola aceti | reverse complement strand
TCGCAGGATTTCTGGCAGGCCTCCTGACCCATGCGGGGGTACTGAAGAAGGACAAAAATGTGCCGGCAGCCATCTTTGGCGGGCTGGAAGTACTGCTGGTGACGGGGCCTCTCCTGGATACCTGCTCGTTATTCCTGATGACCAATGAGATTAACAAGGCTTCTGCAGCCGCCATTTATGCATCCGGACTTCCGGTAAATGCCATCCATGCACTGGCGACCTTCCTGACGGTACTGCTTCTGGAGAAGCCGATCATGGAGAAGCTGAACCGGATCAAAGTAAAATACGGTATGATGGAAGAGGATGAAGCATGAGATTTGACAGTTACCATCCAATGATCAACCTGATCTATTTTGTGACCGCCATCGTCTGTGCAGTGAACTTCGACCACCCGGTTTATCTGGCCATTTCGTTTTTGTGTGCATTTGTCTATTCCATTAAATTAAATGGAAAGCGGTCGCTGATTTTTAACTTGTGTCTGATTCCGCTGATCGGGGCTTACACAGCCTGGTATTCCTATTACAATCATTTTGGAATCACCAATCTGCGGATGAATTTTATCGGCAATCAGATCACGCTGGAAGCTGTGACGGTGGGGATTGTCCGGGGAACGAAGATCGCTGCCGTAATCATGATCTTTTCCTGTATCTTTGCAGTGGTATCCGCAGACAAAGTAGTCTATTTATTTGGAAGAATATCCCCAAGACTTTCCCTGTATCTGTCGATCCTGCTCCGGTTTGTACCGAGGGTAAAACAGAGGGGACGAAGAATCGAGCTGTCCCGCAGAGGCATTGGCAAAGGCTGTTTTCAGGGCAATCCGCTGCAGTGTCTGCTGCATATGTGCAGCTTTCTTTCTATTTTAATTACCTGGACACTGGAGGACTTCATGGACAGTGCGGCTTCTATGAAGTGCCGTGGATATTCCCTGCGGGGACGGACGGCGTTCTCCATCTACCGGTTCGATAACCGTGACCGGAGCTTTGTCATTGCCATATTTGCATGTATTACCGTAACCCTTATGGCCGTGATGTTCAACCAGACCAATATTCAGTATAACCCGATGATTATGATGAACCGAGTGACTGGAATGTCAATGGTATTCTATGCAGCCTATGTGGTGCTTTTGCTGCTTCCGATGGGGCTGCAGGTAGTAGGGGAAAGACGATTTCGAAAATTGAAATAATGAAATGAATGGAAAGTTGTTGTGAAAAAACGCAGCAACTTTTTTTGTAGAAATTTGTAAAATGCTGTCATTTTTTTATGTCTGATCCGTATATATATAGGGAGGAATAAAATAAAAAGAATTACATGAACGCAAAAAGGAAAAGTATCAGAAAAAAGGAAAGACAGATGATTTACAGAAAATACTATGGAATTTGTCAGATCTGTGGGACAGAAATATCTTATGAAGAGATGACGATTGACCATATCATACCGCTGGAAGCTGGAGGAAAAAATGAACTGGCTAATTATCAGTGTGCCTGCAGAACCTGTAACAGAATGAAAGGGACTATGATGCAGGATGAGTATTATATGCACATAACAGAAGTATTCTGGTATCTGACGGAGAAAAAATGTGGGAAAGAATTTACTGAGAAGCTATACAGGCTGATTCAAAATTTGTAGTATTTCTGTGATAAAAAATCTCTGGGAGAAATCCCAGAGAATGTGTCATAACCCTTTGAAAAATGCGTTGAAATCAGTATCGAAAATTTTGGCAAAGGCAATTAATTCACTGACTTTGATGTTCATACGATTAGTTTCGATTTTGGCATAGGTACTTTTACTCATTTGGATGCCCATGACATTAAGCTTTGCAAGCACCTGTTCCTGAGTGAGCTGAGCATTATATCTGAGCTGTTGAATGTTTCTGCCTATATCCAGATCCGGTCTGATTTTCTGCATAATGTTTGTTAATCCTTTGCGGGTTCAAAAATATATCTACACACTAATATTAGGACAAAGTATGCTTAAAATGTTTCGCTATAACGAAACATTCGGAGAGAAAGGAAGAAATGAAAAAGAAAATTGTATTATTATGCGGAGCTTTAATGGTATTGTCACGTTGTGGACAGACAATATCGCCAACAAAAAACAGAACAATGGAAGTAGTCAGCAGTATCAGAAATGGGATGGATGGACAGCAAAATGAATGGATATCAGTAGTGTTGTATGACGATATGGTGAAAAGAGAAGAATGTGCACAGGAGATTGTCAGAAAATATGAGAAAAATGGTTTCGAGCCATACTATTTTGTGAATACAGAAGTGGATAAATTAACGGTAACAGTATACCAAACAGAGAAGGATCAGGATGACTGTAACATATATGTTGAATTTGTGTATTTCCCAATAGGTCACCGAATTATTATGCAGAACAGACGGAAAAGAAAGAAGATCATTAATCTATGGTAAAAGATAAAGCAAGGTGTATATTATGAAATTTGCATAAAAAAGCAAGTTCTGATTGTAGTAATATGGCGAATATTGTATAATAAAAATGATGAAACAGAACTCTTATTTGTTACCAGAAAAAAGGAAGCGGGAAAGGGGGGAAGTAGTCATACAGCTTTTTTTCAGGTAACAGGGAAAGGAAAACAAATTGAATGAATACACCGGATAAGGAGGTGCTGGTTGTTTCAGATGAAGATGAGCAGGAATATCTGACAGATGAAATTGTGTTACATAATGAGAGAATTGAGCAGATTTTGCAGAGGCATGATAGCTGTAAGGCAAAAGTGGATGAATACCTGGCGAGACTTACCAATCCAGAAGATGCGGAATGCGTAAAGGCTTTTTATACGGATACGGATGAGATTCTGGAAACCATGTTGCTTCTGGTATGTGAGTTGTTTTCCGGTAAGAAGATTCCGGTAAAGAACGGCGGTAATGAACTGGATAGAGAAGTTGAGTTACAGTTAGTAATTTGTAAAAAGAAAGCAGTATAAGGTAAAAGTCATCATCTGAAAAACAAGTGTAGTGTTATTCTGCTATCAGGGATAACACTACAGAACCTTTGAATAAGGGAATTCATAAAATAAACGTCTAAAGATCCGCAATCTGAAAGCGGATAATCTAAAAAACCGGGACATTTCACAACGTTATTTGTTGAGTTAAGTCCCGGTGTTTCTATTTATGTTGATTACATTTCTGGCAGTATTCCTTGAACGCAGTGGCATTGAATATCAATTGATCCATCTGTTCCTCAGAGAGGGCACCAGATGTGATAAGACTGGCAAATTTGGTGATAACGGTTTCCTGATGACTGGTCTGGATACTTGGAAATGCAGTCCGAATCGGAGAAAGCATTTCAGCATCAGAAAGATTGGTGAGTTGTAACAGTTCACTGACTGGAAAATCCAGTATAGATGCCAATAATATGATATTCGCCATGGAATCCAGTCGTCTTTGACCATGTTCAATCCGGTTAAGATAGGATGCACTACAGTTTGCTTCTTCTGCCAATTTGCGGATACTATATCCCCGTTGCAGTCTTTTTTCCCTTAAATACTGACCAGGGGTCAGATCAGTGGTAGAAGGAACAGTATCTTTATGATTATTAAAAGGAATGGAATGATCACTCATAATGAAAACCTCTATGATTGTATATGATATTTTGGTAAATATAAGTTCTTCTTGTGAACTTTACTATAACATATTTGTTGCCAAATGGCAACAAATACAAAGAAAAAATAACCAATTTGAAACAAATGGGTTGACGAAAAGGAGGTCTACAGATATACTCATAATTAGAAAGTCTGCTGTAATGGCAGCATTTATTTTTATCTAAGTGTTGACAAATGGAAACAAAAATATAAAAAAACAAATCACAATGAAACAAAAGAGGAAGACAGGATGAAAATGAATGTAGAAAAAATCGTGGAATTAATGCAGAAAAGAGGATGGACACAGATCGAGCTGGCTGAGAGGGCGCAGATATCCCGCTCCTATTTGAGCAGGGTTCTTTCAGGCGAAAGAGATGGTGGAAGCACTTTTTTAATTGGGATGTCTAGGGCGTTTCCTCAAAATGATATTCGAGATTTTATCATTTTGGATCATAAAAAATAGTGGAGGATACCAGTGCCATGAAAGAACAGGATGGGAAGCACAGACAGAGAGTAGAATATTATTCGGAGCTTGCAGCTATGGATGTACAGGAGCTGGCTGAGTATCTGGCGCATCTGGCGGACATGGAAAAAATGCTCCATAATCGGGAAAATGATGTGATGCATGAGGTAGAATCTTTGGACAGTGCCATGGAACGTAACAGCAGAACACGTATTGTTGCCGGAAAAGTCATTGATGAGATGGAATCGACCTCACAGAAAGACAGACTGTATTATGCGTTGATGCGGTCAAGGCAGGATGTGGAAGAGCAGATCGAAGAAGTCATTGAGGAACTGGTGACAATATCACGGGAAAAATGCAAGATCACATTGCTGAAGAAATGTATTGCAAAGCTGCCAAAGAAAGAACAGGAAATAGTGAATCATATCTGTATACAGGGAGAAAAGTGGCAGGTATATGGAAAAATGGCCGGGCTTAGTGTGTCAACGATCAGCAGAATACGGGGACGTGCATTGGAGCAGCTGGGAGAGATTTTCAGCGAGCAGTTACAGGAAGCCAGACGGAGTATGATGCTGAAGCTGATGGATGGGTATAGTACATATGAAGAATAAAAAGATAAGCAGGATTGCAGCAGCGGTTTGTCCTGGTATAGTCGGTGTGGGTTTAATTGTTTGCGGCGTGTATCAAGGCATAAGTGTACATGAGGAATACAAAAAAGGCAGGGATGAGTACATATATGCGCAGGTACATTTTATAGAATCCGATACAGAAGAAACGGAAACTGCAGAAGTAATAGAAGAAAAGAAAGCACTGCCGGTGGGAGTACCGGAGCCTCCGGAGGTTAAGTGGACAGAGGTGAAAGCAGCCAACCAGGATATTATTGCATGGCTGCAGATCCCGGCACTGGATCTTTCTTATCCGGTGCTTCAGGGAGGGGATAATCAATTTTACCTGCATCATGATATGTACAGGCAGGAACTGTTTGCAGGAAGTATCTTTCTGGATGCAGCGAATGATCCGGACTTCCAGAATTATAACAGTATCATCTACGGGCATAATATGAGAGATGGAAGTATGTTTGCCATGTTAAAAGATCTGCAAAATGAACAGACACTGCAAAAATGTCCATATTTCTGGATCATCACACCAGAAGAAAATCTGCTGTACCAGATATGTGCCGTGTACAACACCCACACGGGGAGTGAGACCTATACGATTCAGTTTGGTGATGTGGAGAAATACAAAGCATGGATGAGGAAAATGCAGGGGCAATCTACACTAGATGTCTGGGACGGGCAGACAGAAAAGATTGTCACATTGTCTACCTGTACAGGAGATAAGGCCGTAAGACAGGTAGTGCAGGGTATTCAGATAGAATAAATCTATTTCTGACGGTTTCATAAATTGTTCAGTTGTTATTTGGCTGAAAGAAAATTATAATAGAGATAGAAATGAGAGGATACGGGGATGGATCAGAATAGACTAGACAGCCTCGAAATTTGGAGAGGAAGAATAAAAATATAGTGTGTATTGCGTGGAAGTTTGATATAATAGTATTACTAAAAATCCGGAGGAAAGGAAAATGAGTACGGTTAAAAAGAAAAAGCAAGATATTTTACCTGACGAAATTAAGGCAAATATATACGATGAAATTGAACTTCTTATAGATTTTCATGGGATTACTAGGATCGAAATAGAAAATACGCAGGAAAAAATAAAGCAAATTTTATCTCCGGAACGTTATAGTAGACGAGAAAGCGAATTTTCAAGAGATGAATTATCCGCTTATGGAGAAAGAAATTATGTTTCAACAGCAACTTTAAAAAGATATCATGATACGGAAAGTGTTATACGATATTGCTCAAAAGATGAAACTGAGATAATTACTATTAGTAAGCTATTCCTTTCAATTACATTAAATTATGAGGCAGCTCATAAACTGAAAGAGAATATTTCGCTTATGGCGCAATTAATAACATTGTTTGCAGAGGAAGAATATTTCGAGGTAGAAGGAATATACTTGACCAAAAAAGACAGTATATACTGTAAATCATTGTATCGGTTATATCAATGTTATAATAAAGAAATGTTTGCAGATGCATGTTATTTGATTCAAAGAAAAGAAAAAAATATTCTTCCAGAATCGACATCTATTTGCAATAAATTCAGATATGGAGAATATAATGTGAGCATAGTAAAATCAGTTATTAAGGGATATACCTCGTATGATGAAGAGATTTATGAAGGAAAAATGAATACTACTGTTTCATATGAACCGTCTAAAGAAGTAGTAAATTTTGAGAATATCATAAATGATTTAAATAAAATATCCTTTGAACTGTTTATGAGCCATATTACAGAAGGATTTGCAAATGATTTGTTGATTGGAAAAACAGATAAAGTAAAAGAGGGGGTGAATATAAATGAGTAAAGCAATAAGAACAAAAGGAGCTGTAAAAGCAAGAAAAGCTTCCACGATGAATGGATGTAGACCTAAAGTTGAATTTCATGCAGAGAACCAGCGAATAGCATCATATCCAAGAATACAAAGGGATAATGTTTTTGATGTAAACAGTATAGTGCGGTTTAAGGAAAAATAATTATGATTACATTAGGTAAAACGGAAGAAGTTCATATTTCAATTTATCATATTGGATATGATTCAGAAGGAGAAAGCAGCCTTTTTATTTTACACACAGCAGCTGGAAATATATTGTATTCCTTGGTAATAGACTGTTATGAAAAAAACAGTAAAGAAACGGATAGAATATTAAGTGAATGGCATTTAGAGGGAAGGGTAAATCTTATCGTATGGACACATCCTCACGATGACCATTCTATAGGTATGGATCGGATAATTGAAAAATACAGTAATAAATCAACAAAAATATGTACAGCCAATGTACTTACAGGTGGACAGAAGTATTCAAAAGAATGCCAGAAAATTGTTTCATACCTACATTTATTGAATAAAGGGAAAGAAAGCATTTACAGGAAAAAAATAAATTCACTGTGTCATTTTCCAGAGATTTTGGATAGAATAGAATTTAATGGGAAAAATGTAATCAAAAAAGTGGAAATATTATGTATTGCACCATTTTCATATTTAGGAGGAATGCAGGGATTAAATAAGAAACCAAATATAAATCAAATGGGGATAGCATGTATTGTTAAAGTGTTGTTAAATTCAGAATGTGTTAATTTTATGTTTGCAGGTGATATGGATCATGCAACAATAGAAGCACTGAATAATGAAGCAGAAGAGGAAAATATTCCCAGAATCTATAACTACATAAAGATACCCCATCATGGCAGTGCAGATGCAAAAAATATGATTGAATTTCTAAGTACATCCGGAGAAAAGAAGTCAGAATATGCAACGACTTCCGTTTTCAAAGATAAAAAATTACCGGTAATGAATGTTCTGCAGAGGTATAAAAAAGTAGCGGAAGAAGTGGCGTGTACATCTGATGTAGAAAATGAAAAATATGGAACAGGAATTATTCACTTAGATTACAATTTAAATGATTTATCAGTAAAAAAGGAATATGAGGGAACAGCAACGATAATAGAAGATGCGGAAGGATAGCCGATTGGTTCATTTGAGAATCAGTCGGTTTTTTATGGTATTTTATATGACATTATAAGTTCTTATATAAAATGTAAATCAATGAAAATACATGAAAACCAGTCAAATCCATTCGAAACGGATGGGTATTGAATGGAAATAACCACCTGTGTTACTGTTAAGATGCAAAAAAAGAAAAAGCAGAAAAGACCTGCAAAGTAAGATCGATCATAACTGGTCGGTCTCTTTTTTTGCTTAAAAACTGGCGGGAAACGAGGTGAAGAGAAAAAAGCCGAAAACAAAAACAGGAGGAAAAGTGAATATGAAGAAAGGAAAAGAGGCAACATCTCTGTTGATGGCGGTGGTTATGTCAGTCTCAAACCTGTTATCCCCTCTTCCGGTCATTGCTGCGGAGCAGATTCAGACGGAACAGATGGAGCAGACAGAAGAACTGACAGAACAGTCAGAGACAGAAACCGGCAGTGAAAGTGAAATGCCGGTACAGCTTTATGAGGTGCTGTTAAAAGAGATGGATGGATGCACATATCAGTATGACCATGCGAAAGTGAAGGAAACTTCAGATAAGTCGGTAATACTGGCATATGCACCGGAGGAAGCGGTCAAGATAGGCATTACAGCGGAAGACGGTCTCCATGTAGAACAGGTTCAGGTTTTAGCGGAGAAAGAAGAGATTCCATGTAGTTGGAAAGAAGATGTTTGCAAATTTCAAATGCCGGAAAAGAATGTAGAGCTGCGTGTAACCATAGAAGAAAATTCAGATGCCAAAGAGACAGAAACGGAAAGTAACCTGACGGAAACTGGACCGCCGGAAGAGGAACAGACAGAGAAAAAAGTGCTGGAGGCTGAAACCGAAGCAGTGACAGAGCAGCAGACAGAGACGGAAACCGAAGCACGTCCAATACCGGAACCATCCAAAGAAACAGATGCACAGACATTACTGCCGAATACTGGGAGCATTGAAGTAGTAGAGGCACTGGCTATTCCGTATGATACATGGGATTTTGACCCGGAGAAAGATTTCCGTAACATTCCATATGAAGCAGACGGTTATGAAATTACCCTGATATCAGAGAATATTACCTATGATAAGCCGGGTAAATATGAGACTGTGTACCGGGTAGATAAAAGCAGTGAGGAGTACTGGTTTGTCGTACGTCCGATTCTGGTGGAAGATCCTTCTGAATCTGAGCCTGTCACAGAATCCGAAACAGAAACTATGACAGGGGCAATAGAAATTCCGGTAACGGAAGCTGAATCGGAAACCGAAGAACAGACAAATATTCTGACGGAATCAGAAGCAGAAACAGAAACAGAGACAGAGACTGAGACGAATACGGAAAAGAAAACGGCAGAAGAGACTTCAGCCAGTGAAAGAACGGAAGTATCGGAAGACGAACTGTACCGTATGACACTTCCAGATCCCGGCGAAACAGTTACCTTAAAGAAGCGTACAGTCTGGAGCCAGGATCAGAAGTTTGATGTGAAAGATTACCATCCGGAAAGCGCCATGCTTGACAGAGCAGACATTGTGTGGCTGAAAGGGGAAATTGACTACAGTGGAGAGAACATCAGTGAATTGACCTATCAGGCCACGTTACAGGAAGACCCAGCTTATCAGTGGTATGTTGTTGTGCCGTTTGCGGTGACGGATAAAAAAGAAGATGCAGATACAGGATCTAACGATTATGATAATATTTTTTATCTGAAATCCTATGGTGACACATCCCATGCTGGAAAGCTGCCAACCTATATTGGTGAAACGGTACAGGGTGAGGAGATACATGTAAAGGCTGGTGAACCATTCCAGTTGTTAGATGCAAACCTGGATTATGACTGGGATATCTTTGGCATGGATCTGTTGGATGACGGCGGATTTGATGTATCCAAAACAGGAACGTATACTGTTATTTATGAACTTTATGCATGGAGTGATTTAAGCCAGACGTTTAAAGTACAGTGTCAGGCCACGGTAGAAGATGCAGAACAGGAAAGTGGGACCGCAGTGGTACATATAGTATCCGGTGAAGTGGAATGTCTGGTAACGGAAGCAGGTGGCAAAACCAGTCTGGCTAAGTACGGGACAGATTATACAGGAAAAGCACAGATGCTGGAACTGACAGCCAGATCCCCGTATGGACATCAGATTACACCAAAGGTAACCGTATATGAAGACGGTACGGTGGCAGATGGTTGTGTGCTGGAACAGAACATGACAGAAAATGGAACAGTCTATGTGATGGATCTGAAGGAAGGACATACCTACCAGATTCTGGCAGATGTAACAGGCTATGAAGATAGCGGCAAAGCAGACAAACGGAGTGATGAATGGGTATGGGAAGATGGCATGGAACTTTCTTCCATGCGTGCCTCAACTTCCAAAACATGGTCCGGAAAATCAACTGTAGTGAAATCCCTGCAGACCTATGGGTCAGATTCCGGAGCCTCTGCGGTAGGAGCGAAGAGTAAAGCCCATGTAACCCTGCAGTCTTCCTTACGGACAAAGATCAAGACCTGGATCAAAGAGACGCTAAAACTGGATATGGAAAGCGCAATTCCGACCAAGATGGATGTGAAATGTACCACACCGGGATCTGGATACGGACACTGGGGTTGGTATACATCCGGGGCATTCAGCCAGTGTTGCAGCGGAGCAACCATGAAAGCAACGCTGATGACGGACAAAAATAATAAACCAACGAAGATCAAGCTGACAATGACTTTAAAGGGCGCCAATGGATTCCAGACTTTTGGAGGAACCACCTATATTAAGGTAGAAGAAGGCGGCGGCACTTTAACCTTGAAAAAACGCAGTGCATCTGACAATCTGGTAAAGACTTTTTCAGATATTCAGGTAGACACTGCTTTTGTCATTTATGAGGATGAGGCATGCACCAAACAGGCAGCTGATGTGGACATTTCCCCGGCCTCAGCTTCTGCAACAGAAGTCTCCCAGGTGGTAGAACTGGATGAGGGTACCTACTGGATCGTGGAGACAGCCAGAATGCCTGGACATGCATGGGATACCCACAAATATAAAATAACCGTGAATAACGGGGAAAATACCAGTCTGACAGTTACCAACAAACCATTTTATTTTAATGGCACATTTCTGGTAAAGAAAGATAAAAAGACTCAGACTCCACTTGCCGGGGCTGTTTTTCAGGTAAAAGGAACACGTTCCGGAAAGGCAGTCGGTACATGGTATTTTAAGTCAGACTCAGACGGAAAAATCAGTTATGACACAGCGCATTATCTGACTGCATGGAAAACGCAGAAGAGTGATGCCCTGTACCAGATCAATGATACGGTGGGCGTTGGGCTTCCAGAGAGCACAGTTCTGACTGTAAAAGAAGTGGAAGCACCGGAAGGGTATGTATTAGACAGCCGGGAGTACAGCGTGGGGGTAAGTGACCACACAGACGGAAAAGAATTACAGGCAGTCAAGCTTACCTGTACCCCATTAAATGTAACCAATGATAAAGATGAAGGCTATCTGTATCTGGAAAAAACGGATCAGGTGCTTGGCACAAAAGTACCGGAACCATACAGCTTAAAAGGAGCGGTGTATGGGGTCTATGACAGCACCGGAAAAAGAGTGGCAGGTCTGACCACACAGGAGAATGGCAGGACAGAAACCATTGCAGTCAAGACCGGAACCTACCAGATCAGGGAGGAGACGGCACCATCCGGGTATCATATATCGGATGAGGTGGTCAGTGTGACGGTGACAGCTGGAAATACAGAAAATGCGCCGATTGCAGTACATGTGACAGAAAAGCCGGAAACTGGGAAACTGAAGATTATCAAGGCACCGGACGAAAAGGAAGATCCGAAAATCTGGGAAAAACGTGATTTATCCGAAGTAGTGTTTGAACTTACCTATGTGGCAGATCCAAGTATCAAAGTACGTATCCAGTTAAATGAAAAAGGGGAAGGCATGGCAGAGAACCTGTATTTTGGTGACTGGGAGCTGACAGAGATTACACCGCCGAAATACCATAAGCCAATGGAAAAAGAGATCATCACCATTGATGAGGAAAGCGTATATGAGGCTGAGATTGTAAACCATTTAAAAGAGGCTGCCATTGTGATTGAAAAACGGGATGCAGATACGGGAAACCTGATTACAAGAGGTCAGATGACATTCCAGATCCTGGACGAGGCGGGAAAAACAGTATCCCTTCAGGTGAAAGGCAAAAAAGAAAAGACCGATACCTTCCAGACCGCAGAGGATGGAACCGTGCAGTTTGAAGAAACGCTTCCAGCTGGAACGTATACCATCCACGAACTGATCCCGCCAAAAGGGTATCAGCGTGCAGAGGATGTAACGGTGGAACTGACTGAGGAAGGGGATCTGGAGCATCCGGTTGTTGTGACCGTGACCGATAAACGTGCACAGTATACACAGGTAAAAGTGAAAAAGCTGGACACAGACAGCCAGGAAATGGCCGGTGCCGGATTTACTTTTGCAGTCCTTGCAGAGGAAGACATACTGGACGGAGCAGGAAAAGCTTATCCTGGGTACGAAAAAGATGCTGTGATTGAAAAGATCCGGACAGATGAGACAGGCTGGGCGCAGACAACGAAGCTGCTCTACCCTGGAACCTACCGTATTGAAGAAACTGAGGCTGCAGATCATTACCAGTTAAATACAAAGCAGAAACTGACCTTCAAAGTAGTGGAAAAAGAACCGGAAAAGGAAGGGGCAGACTGGCAGACCGATATTGAGATACTGGGCGGTTTGGAAGATCTGGTCTTTTCCAATGATCCGGTGAAGCGTCCAATCCGGGTGAAAAAGACAGATGCCGTAACAGGAAGCCCGGCGGGGGCAGAGTTTGTATTTGAAATCAAGGCAAATGAAGTGAAAGACGGAAGCGGCCATACCAGAAAAGGGTATGAAAAAGGAACCGTCGTTGATACGATTACTACCAATGAAGAGTCTGTAGCAGAATCCAAACCACTTTATACCGGAACTTATCTTGTAAAAGAAATCATCCGTATCCGGGGATACCTGCTTAGTGAGACAGAATACCCGGTGCAGATCACAGACGGGGAAAAGACAGGGGAGCTGGTGGAACTTACCATTTCGGATGAACCGATGAAGAAAAAGGTGCAGGTTACAAAAGTGGATGAAGAGACCGGGAAGCATCTGGGAGCCGGATATGTCTTTGAAATTACAGCAAGTGAAGATATAGCAGACTGTGCCGGAGAGATTTACGTAAAAGAAGGGGAAATTGTAGACCGGATCACCACGGATGAAGATGGTATTGCGGTATCCAAAGAGTTATTCCTGGGACATTATTATGTACAGGAGGCAGAAGTGCCGGATGCGGGCATGGCAATCAATCCAGACCGGTTTGAATTTGAACTGACTGACGAACTGGATGAGGAAGGAAATCTGGTGAATCCGGAAGACCAGACCATGATCCTGCCTCTGGATGATATCAAGGATAAACCGACTGCGGTAAAGATCCGAAAAACTGACAGCGTAGACGGCAAAGTATTATCCGGTATTACGTTCCGGGTGAAGGAAGCCGATGCAGAAGATGCGGAAGACCAGATTTACGTGACGGATGAAAATGGAGAAATCCGTGTGCCATACCTGAAAAAGAACGGTACTTATATGGTTGCGGAAACAGCAACGATCCCCGGCTACAACCTGAACACAGAGA
This sequence comes from Muricoprocola aceti, assembly GCF_025567005.1. NCBI lineage: Bacteria > Bacillati > Bacillota > Clostridia > Lachnospirales > Lachnospiraceae > Muricoprocola > Muricoprocola aceti. The sequence continues at coordinate 77,423 of NZ_JAOQKE010000010.1, read as the reverse complement.
CCTATATGTTTGAAGTGGATGAAAACGGGCTGATTGATGGAAAAGCAGAATATGAGCTGGAAATCACAAACCAGCCAAATGTGGTGCAGGTATCAAAGACCGACATAACCGGGGAAAAAGAAATCCCAGGGGCACAGCTGAAAATTACCTCTGCGGAGGATGATGCAGTCATGGACGAGTGGACATCCACAGAAGAACCGCATTTCGTATATGGCATGCCTGCTGGAACTTATTACCTGACAGAGACTCTGCCGCCGAAAGGGTATGTCACATCGGAAACCGTGATGTTCGAGGTGACAGATTCACTGGAAGTGCAGAAAGTAACCATGCAGGATGAAGTTACAAAGGTACAGATTTCCAAGAAAGATATCACCACGAAAGAAGAACTGCCGGGAGCATCCCTGGAGATCCGAAATGAGGACGGTGAAACAGTGGAAAGCTGGGTATCCACAGAAGAGCCGCATTACATAGAAATGCTGCCTATTGGAACCTATACCCTGACGGAAACTGCAGCGCCGGAATACTATGCCAAGGCGGAAACAATTACCTTTGTAGTAACGGATACCAAAGACATCCAGAAGGTGGAGATGCTGGATGAAAAGATCCGGGTGACAGTCAGCAAGAAAGATATCACTGGCAAAAAAGAACTGCCGGGAGCCAAATTAACGGTCAAAGATGCGAAAGGCAATCAGATAGAAGAATGGGTATCGGAAGAAACCCCGCATGAAATGAATCTGGCAGCCGGAGAGTATACCTTGATCGAAGTGACCGCACCGGAAGGCTATGAGGTGGCAGAAAATGTGACTTTTACGGTAACGGATTCGCTGGAAGTGCAGCCTGTTACCATGTATGATGAACCAAAGGATACGCTGGTGGATCTGACTGGAAAGACAAAGACTACCACAACCGGATGCGGCACCCCGTCTTCCTCAGGCAGTGGAAATGTCATAGCGCAGATGGTACAGACCGGTGATATAAACCGTTATCTCCCGGCGATTGTCCTGATTCTTTCAGGCGTTGGCATGGCAGGGATCTGTCTGTTACGAAGAAAAAAGAAGAAAGACTAAAAAGAACAGGGCTGGCCGGAAACGGCCGGCTCTTTTAGCTGGAAAGGAACGATAACTGTGACAATTAGAGTAACACTGGAAGAACTGCTGGAACTGATTTGGAATCTCCCGGAAGACCAGATCCTGGAGATCGAATTTGGCGGTGAAGATATATGCAGAAATTAAAACAGGTGAGGGTCAGGCTGGAGGAAGTACCTTCTTTGTTTGGGGACAGAAGAATAGCAAATGTGAAAGACGCCATTTATCTGATGATGAATGACATGCAGAAGGCTGACCGGGAAATGATGTTTGTATTAAACATATCTGCAAAGGGAGAAGTTTTAAATATGGAAGTAGCGTCCATTGGTACGCTGACACAGGCGTGTGCCATTCCAAGGGAACTGCTGAAAAGCGTGATTTTATCCAATGCGGCAAGTATGATTATGATGCATAACCACCCATCAGGAGATCCAACACCAAGCAGGGAAGATTTTGAGATTACAGAAAGAATGCAGTACGCAGCAGAGCTTTTGGGGGTGCATCTGTTGGATCACATTATCGTAGGAAAAAGAGGAACCTATTATAGTTTCCATGAAGCGGGAGTATTAGAGCGTGAGATTGTGAAAGAGGAAAAAAAGACAGCAGAAAGGACGAGATAAGTGAGACAGAGCAAAAGCAAGACAATCTGCAAACGAGCGAATATCCTGCCAATGACGCTGATGATGCTGATACATACCGTCAATATGGCAGGGGCGCAGGAAGCAGTCAGTAAGATTAACAGTTTATCAGAGCTGTTTATGAACATATTATCAGCCATGGGTGTGATGATTCTGGGATATGGGATTTTCAACCTGGCGGCATTCGGGTTAAATTCCCATGACCCATCCCAGATGACGCAGGGAATTAAGTCTGTAGTAGCTGGACTATTGGTTATCATGGCACCTCAGATCGTAAATTTCCTGAAATAATGGAGGAAAAGACAGATGAGTTTTTTGGTAGACGGGATTTTGGAATCCATGGGAAATGCCATGATTGATGCCGGGGCAAATTGTCTGAAAGGCGGGACGTTTATCTGGAACGGCTGTAACCGCATCAGTATAAGTTATCTGAAGATGAATCCACAGGGGCTGAGTGGTGGATGGAGTATGGTAACAGGCTCCATCTATTCCCTTTCCCTTGGAATTGGAGGGGCGCTCACCGTGATGTATTTCCTGATGGGCTGGGCCAGGGACAGCATTGACGTAAGAAGCACCTTTTCCTTTGACGGTATATTTAAGTTATTTATCAGGCTGGTGCTGACCACATCTCTGATAGCCAATTCCATGGCACTGGTAACGGGGATAACAGAGTGTGCCACGGCAGTGGTATCGACAGTTGGTATGGAACTGCCAGAAGAACAGGATTCGGATGTGTTTGATTCGTTTAAAAGCCAGCTTGCGGAAGACAAGGCATCTGGGGGAACGGTGCTTTCCAGCGGGCTGGTTGGAATGGCCGCAGGATTTTTTGGCGCAGCCATCATTATTGTGTGCGGGGTGCAGATACTGCTGACGGTATTTTCAAGGCTGTTTAAGATGTATTTGTGTATCCCGTTTGCACCGGCGGCTTTTGCCGGGTTCGCCGGTGGGAGCAGTTTTAACCAGACCGGAATCGCGTGGCTGCGTACCTTTATCGGGTATGCGCTGGAAGCAGTCGTCATTGCCCTTGCGATTGCAATCAGTTATGGACTGACCAAAGATGCCGCAGCGTTTAATACAACCGGGGAGGCAAGCGTAATCGGAATTATGCTGACCGTCTGTGGGTACTGTGTGCCGATGCTGGCATGTTCATCCAGTGCAAAGCTGGCGGATAACACCGTGCGCAGGTGCCTGGGATTATGACAGAAAAGGAGATACTAGATGCAGATACCAGTAAATACCAACATTGATAACTATAAAGATGATTTTTTTAAGGGATTCAGCGCAAAAGAGACTGCATATGCAGGTGTGATCCTTCTGATTTATCTGATCTGTTATACAGTCCTTACCTTTTGCCTTTTTGTACCACAGACAATGGCTATGTATTTATCCCTGCCGCTGCCTCTTACAGTTGGTCTGGCAGGAATGGCAAAAGTAACGGGGCACGATGTAGCAGGTAATCTTCTGAAAAAGTATCAAATTACAAAGATGCCAGCCTGTTTTTACAGTCCGTCCCCACTGACGGAAGAACGGGACCGGTATTATCTGGAAGAACCAGAGAAAAGCGCAGGGAAGAAAAACAGCAGAATAAAGCAGGTATACCTGCAGATGGAAGGAGGGACAGAAGATGGGATGGATCGGGAAATCCATGCTGGACTTTAAAGAAAAAAGTGTGAAATTATATCCGGTTCCGAAGCGGGTACAGGAACTGATACCGGTTCACCGGATATCAGAAGATGGGATTTTTGAACTGGAGAAAAAACCGGAGGATGCGGAAAAACTGTATGACAAAGCATATTGGTTTGAGGATGCCAATTTTTCAACCATGGATGACGATGGAAAAACAGAGTTTCTGAAATTGTGGTGCAAGACTTTAAATTCCTTGAATGTATCTTATAAAATCCTGGTTATGAACGTAAACCGGGACATGGAAAAAGTGAAAGCTCAGGTATTCCTGAAAAACGAAGATCCTGAGTATGAAAAGCTTACCCGATCCATGAACCGTCATATGGAACAGATTCTGATGGAAGGGCTGTCCGGGATGGAGCAGGTCAGGGTTCTGGTTATCAGCTGTAAGCGGAAAGATGTGGATGCAGCCAGGAACTTTTTCCGGAGCATTGAGGGAAACCTGCAGGTGAATTTCCGCACCTTAAAAAGCAGGCTGATTTCCATATCCGGGATAGAACGGATTCGGATGCTGCATGACTTTTACCGGTGCGGGAAAGAAGCGGAATTTCAGTATGACTGGGATACCCTGAAAAAAGGAAAGCAGGACTGGCATGATATTATCAGTCCGCATGTCATCAAACACGGGCAAAACGAATACGGGGAATATGACGGAAGCTGTATCCAGATGGACGGACGTTATGTGACGGCATTGTATCTTCCGGTATTCCCTGCATCCTTAAACCCGGATGTGATAAAGCGGCTGACATCCGGTACCTACCATCTGATCCTTACCATGGATGTGGCGGCAGTACCGATGCAGTATGTGACAAAAAGGCTGGAAGAGTTATTGATGCAAAATGGCAGGGCTATTGAAAAACAGCAGGAAACGAGAAATAAGCAGCATGCTTATTCCAGTGATATCACGTATGAAAAACGTCAGGAAAAAGAAGAACTGGAATCCTATCTGGATATTATACACGATAACGATGAAAAAATGTCTTACGTTGCTCTGTATGCGGTGCTTTCTGCAGATACACGGCAGGAACTGGAAAACCATCTGGTAGCGTTCCGTGCTACAGCGGCAGAAGAAAACCTGATGTTTGAACCTGCTTATTACCGGCAGATTGAGGTGATCCAGACGGCAATCCCGACCGGAGCAAGGTATGTCACGGATATGCAGCCGCTCTTTACCCAGCCAGTCAGTGCCCTTACGCCATTTATCGTGCAGGAATTATACATGCCGGGTGGAATCTATTACGGCGTGAATCAGATCAGTAAAAATATGCTGATCGGGAACCGGAAAATGTTAAAAAACGGGAATGGGTTTACCCTTGGAGTTACGGGCGGCGGCAAGTCGATGGACGTCAAAATAGAAATGATGCAGGTGCTGTTAAACACAAAAGATGACATTATCTATGTCGATCCCCAGAATGAAAATGAAGAATTTACACCAAAGTTAAAAGGTGAGTTTATCCGTTTTGGGTCAGCTACAGGTCATCATGTGAATCCGCTGGGGCTGGATACCTGGAAGTACATGGACACGAAGCAGACCTTTATCCGGGACAAGGCGGAACTGATGCAGGCTGTGTTTTCCATGATTCAGGGTGGAAGTTTGTCAGCGCAGGACAAATCCATCCTGATCCGGTGCGTGCAGAATATTTATAAAAATATAGATCCGGCCAAAAGAAAGCAGGTACAGGCTCCGACCTTACGGGAATTTTCCGAAGAACTGGGAAGACAGCCAGAGAGCAATGCAAGGGAACTGAAGCTGGCACTGGAAGCATGGATCACAGAGCCAATGGACATTTTTGCAAAACAGACCAATGTAAATATCCATAAACGGCTGACGGTATTTGGGCTGGCAGATCTGGGAGACGAGCAGAAAGGCATCGGAATTCTGATTTTACTGGAACTGATCCGAAGCCGGATCGCAGAAAACTGCAAAAGAGGAGTTGCCACATGGCTCTACATTGACGAGTTTCACAATCTGGTTGCGGATGAGTTCAGCGCCAGACGGCTGCAGAAAATCTGGAAAGAGGTACGAAAACTGGGCGGCCTTTGTACCGGCATTACGCAGCAGATCGTTGACCTGATGCAGTCGAAGGTGGTGGAAACCATGTTAAGCAACAGTGAGTATCTGTCACTGCTGTCCATGGGTGATGCGGAGCTGGATATCCTGCAGGGGATCTTTGATGTATCGGACAGCCTGTTAGAATATGTCCGGAATGCACCGCCGGGAACCGGGCTTCTGAAATTTGGCGAGAAATATATCCCAAGGGATGGACGGCTCCCCAAGGACAGTGAGCCTTACAGGATGTTTAACACCAACTTCCATGAAAAAGTACAGGAAGAGGAGGAACGGAAAAATGCAGTATGAAATCGGGATCAGCCGTTATGGGGACAATAAAAAGAATGTGTGCGGGTCTGCATTTATCATTTTTAATGAAAATATGAAGGTGGAAAATATCAGGATTTTAAGGAGTAAAGAAGAGGAACTTTATGTAGCCATGCCTCATTATAAAGATAAGGAAGGAAACTATCAGGACTACTGTTTCCCAATCACCAAAGAATTTCGCGATGAACTGTATGGGAATATCTTAAAAGCCTATGAATATACCGCCCAGTCGAAAAGCAGATGGTATCAGTTTAATGTAGATGATAAGTTAGCAGTGAAATATGAAGCAAAGGCATATCTGGTAGAAGATCCACAGTCCATGACGAAAGGCATTGGAACGGTTGTCATGGATGGCTGCTTTGCATTTTCCGGGATCACACTGAGAAAGTACAGTGGGACAGAAACAGAACCGGAAAGTGATGAGAAAAAAGAGTTGTATGTGTCATTCCCGGCTTATCCAAGCGGTCAGTTTACGAAAGACAATAAACAAATTTATAAAAACCATTTTTATCCCATTGATTTTATGACGAGAAGAATGGTGTCGGATCTTATGATGAAAGCCTATCAGGAGGCCGTGAAAGAGCGGGATCATCCGGAGCAAAAGAAAGCGCCCGAAAAAAAGACAGAGAAAAGGCCGGAGAAGAGCAGATAAAAGATGGAGATACGAACCAGAAAAGAGACACCTGAAGTAAGGACTTTTCAGTCGGATATCCGAAAAAACGGCGATGCATTTACCGGACTGTCCAGAAAAGAGAGAAAGATCTGGAGAACATACAGCCCGAAAAAAAGACAGCGGATACTAAAAAAAGCCAAAAGCTATGCAGTGGCCCCGAACAATCAGGGAATGGCAGACAGGCAGGAGGTATCAGCAGAAAAACGGTGGGGACACAGGCAGGTACAAAAAAGACTTTATCTGGAATCAGAAAGGTATGATCTGCCAGAAAGACGGGATGTGCAGACTGGGATGGCCAGGCAGAGACGGGATGCAAGGAAGAACTATGATGATCCCGGTATCCGTATGAGGAAAGATATTCGGGGTATGTCGGGAGCCATAAGAAATGCCGGACTGGACAGGCAGCAAGGCAGTGAAAGGACAGATACCGTATCCGGGTATCTGGACAGAAACAGACAGAGACAGGAAAAGTCCTTACATAATAAAGCCGATAGAAAAAAGAAACCAGATATTCAGAAGGACAGAAAAAAGCAAACCAGAGATAAGAAACGGGAGCAGCGCCGGATACTCCATTATATAAGAAGAAATTTGAACAGGGAACAGCAGAAAGAGGATGCAAGGAATCTGGAACAGAACAGGAGCTTCTTAGAGGAAACCGAGAAAACTGCCAGAGCCGGGGGCTATATGTTGGAAATCCCAGTAAAGTTTCTGAAAAAAAGAACAGCAACAGTAAAGCAACTGAAGGAATCCGGGATGCGTACGGGCATGGCTGTTCTGGCAGCACTTGGCGGGGCAGCTTTTCCGTTACTTCTTATCTTAATTCTGATGATGATGGCAGGGATGTTTCTGGCATCAGATGAAGAAACGGACCAGTCCGTTGGGAGTTCCAATGGGGAAGCTATTGTTGCGTATGCGCGGGAATGGATTGGAAAAACCCGTTATGTCTGGGGTGCAGGGCGTGGTGGAAAGGATGATTGGATGGACTATGCAGACTGTTCCTCGTTTGTGAGTGGTGTATTTTCCCATTTTGACCATGACATTGGTTCGACTACCTATGCAATGGAAGTCTCAGGCGGGACGGTGATAGCTACAAACGGAACAGATCAGGCACTTCCGGGTGACTTGATTTTATTTTATTCAGGGAGTATTTCAACGAATGCCAGCAGCCATGTGGCAATTTATTCCGGCAACGGAAATATAATTCACTGCTCCGGTGGTCCGGAAAATTACGATGCCGCCCATGCCGGGAGAGGCGTCTGTGAGAGTAGCGTGGCTTCAGACGGACGTCCTTATCAGGTAAGGAGAGTGGTGGACAGTGATATTATTTCTGCACAGCAGCTGCTTGAGACATTAGATGGATATGCTTCTGAGATCCGGAAAGGAAGTTGGAAATATGGATATGACAATGCAGAATCCTTTGAAGTGGAAAAGAAAGGAAAACGGATGCTGACAGAGGCACAGATGGTAACCTGGGCGCTCCGGGATATGGGCGTGTTTGACGCAGGGGATGGCTTTACCACACAGGGAAATGGCAGTATCAGTTTTGCAGGTGGCGGTTCGTCTAAAATCCGGAAATACTGCGAGACCATAAGCTGCTACAAAACGGTATCCCAGTTAGAAGATATCTTGCAGATGGGTGATATCTGTCTGTACGTAGACCACATCAATGTCTATGCCGGGGATGGCAAATGGTACGATGTGAAAAAGGACGGTGGAAAAGTTGCTTCTATCGGTCCGCTTCAAAAAAGCCAGTCAGAAGAAGTGATCCAGATCTACCGGCTGAAAGGGACTGCCGGACCAAGCGGGAAAGAACTGGTAAAGGTCATGAAAGCCTATGATAAGGAAATCCGGGCGGATATCAAAAAAGGAAAAAGCTGGCATGTATCCAGATTGTACGGAGCGGGAAGTTTCCAAAAAGCAATTGCACCGGATGGAAATAAAAGATTAAACGGACCAAGGCTGGTCTGCTGGGGGCTGTATGATCTTGGAATCCTGGAGTATGGACAGATCATTTACTGGAGCACCTCAGGAAAACTGATGATGAATGACACGGTAAAAAAAGAAGTAAAGGAAAGCTGCAAGATTCTGGATGTAAATAAATCAGCGGGGAAGCTGGTAAAAAGCGGGCAGTTAAAAGCAGGAGATATCTGCTTTTACGGGACTAAGATGCAGGCAGCCGTTTATATCGGGAAAGGCAAATGCTATACCGTACCGGGAGCCGGGGCACAGAGTATCAGGGTGCAGTCACTGGGACCGCAGGATCTGCCGTCTGGTATCATAAAAGCCATTATACGGATCAATGAACCGGTAACAACCGGTGGAATTGGAACCGGCGGGCATAAGGTGGACGGGACAGGCTATACACAGGCACAACTGGAACTGATCTGGGCAATTGTGGCACAGGAGGATAACGGAAGTTATGAAGGATCTCTTGCCGTCATCAGCACCGCTATGAACCGGGTGGATTCCCCAAGGTGGGCTTACTGCGGATCGAACGCCCTGCAACAGCTTACGGCACCGGGGCAGTTCTGCTACAGCATTGACAATTACTGGCAGGCAAGGCTGGGCGGCAACGTGCCGGACTATACGAAAAAGGCAGTGGAAGACTGCCTGAAAAGAGGCATCCGTAACCACCCATACACCTGTTTCCGCTCTACAAAAGGAAGTGAGACAGGAGCAAATGCAGTACAGATTGGTGCCAATGGAAACTGGTACTTTGGAAACTAAAGGAAAAGCGAGGAGAAAGATGAAACGTGCAGTCGGGATAATCTGTGCACTGGCTTTATGCATAAGTGAGATGCAACCGGTACTGGCGGAAGAACTGCCAGCGGTGGAAACCGAAAGTGAGTGCACAGAAAAAGAAGATATAGAAAGCAATACAGATCTGCCAGAAGTGCAGGAGACAGAAGTGGTGACACAGCCAAAGACGGAAGCAAAAAGTGAGCCGGACACGAAGGGAGAGCCGGATAGCAGTGAAGCAGCTACAGAGCCGGGAACAGAGAGCGAAACCATGACCGAACCAGAAACGGAAAGCGAGAAAACCACAGAACTGGAAACAGAAAGCGAGGCGGTGACAGAAGATGAAAGTGAAACAGACACAGAAATGGAAACAGCGGTAGAGACAGAAAGCGAGGATGTGACAGAAAACAAGCCTGACGGAGAAATCATTACGGAGCCGGAAACAGAAAGTGAAGCAGGAACTGGGAGCGGATCAGAAAGTGTACCGGAAACAGAAACACAGCGGGAAACAGAATTGGAAACAGCCAGTCAATCGGAGACACAGTCAGAAACAGACTGGCAGCCAGAGGTTCCATCCTACAGTCCGGCATGGACAGACTATGGAGAGGATATGGAATATGCAGAAGATTTTCGTTTTACTCAGATCCCGGAAGCAGAATGGGACTGCACGCTTGCAGATGGATTGGGAAACACCGCAGTCTATGAATCTATTCGTACAGGGGCAAAACAGGTAGGGGAAATCCCTTATTTTGGAAAACTGTATATCTTGGATCAGGTGGATGAAACATGGGCTTACGTGGAATCCGGGAATGTCCGTGGATTTGTGAAAAAAGAGGAACTTTTGGAGAAGACCATGGCAGAAGAACTGGTAACTGAAATTGGGACAGAAGCATTCTCGGAAGGAGAAGCGTGGTGTGAGGCTGCAGATAATGCAGCCTTTACCTATACCCATACAACGACACAGCCAGTATTAGCGCAGAAGGAATATGCCATTTTTTTATACAGCGGATCGATTCTGGAGTATGCCAGAAAAGATGCAAGGGAAGTTGGCAGGAGCATGTCCGGGTGTCTGGTATATGTCTTAGAAACGGTGGATAATGGATGGCTCTTTGTGGAATCCGGGGATGTGCGTGGCTTTGTCCAGATCAGCAGCCTTCTGGAAACACAGGCATCTGTGGATCTGGTAAAAAGTATCGGAGAAGGTGACATGCCGCTGGCGCAGGAACTGATCTCCCCGCAGGAGAACCGGAGCTGCTATTACACCTTAAAATCCGTCAAAGAAGCCTGCAGCACACTGGGCGAACAGATCGCAAAGGCGGCACAGCAGTACGTTGGAAGACTGGGCTATGTCTGGGGCTGGACGTCACTTGTAAGCGGCGCTGACTGTTCCGGTTTTACCCAGAGCCTGTTTTCTAAGTTTGGCATTGTGCTGCCAAGACTTGCAGAAGAACAGGGCATACAGGGACAGGCAGTTGACAGCTTCATGGATGCACAGCCGGGGGATATTGTGTACTGGTCTTCTGGTCCACACGTTGGTATTTATATAGGAAAAGGGATGGTCGTACAGTGTTCCGGGGATTCCTGTCATACGGCAGCCAATCCGGGACCGGGACCAACCATCAGCCGGGCGGATTATATGCCGGTGACTTCCATCCGCAGATATACGACACAGACCGTAAGAAAAACGAAAAAAGGCAGTGGCGGAAACCAGACGGACGGGACAGTTTATACGCAGGAACAGCTGGAACTGATCTGGGCGATTGTGGCGCAGGAAGATAATGGCAGTTATGACGGGGCACTGGCCGTCATCACATCAGCCATGAACAGGACAGAATCTGCCAGATGGTCCTACTGCGGTTCCAATGCCCTGCAGCAGCTGACAGCGAACGGGCAGTATTGCTACAGTATCGACAACTACTGGAGAAGCAGGCTGGGCGGAAATGTACCGGGATATGTCATAGAAGCGGTTCATGACTGCCTGAAAAAAGGGATACGTAACCACCCATACACCTGTTTCCGTTCAACGAAAGGAAAGGTGACCGGATCAGATGCAGTGCAGATCGGAAACGGCGGGAACTGGTATTTTGGATCATAACAGAAGGATGAAGAAAAATGAAAAAAAGAAACTGGTATTTTATTATTTTATGGGCGACCGTGATGGTGCTGTCCATTGTCATCCCCGGCATTATTACGGATACGTGCCACGGGCTGGCGGGAAGAATCAGAAGAGTACAGGAGACAGAAACGGATGAGGAAAGTGAATCGGAGAAAACAGATGGTACAGAAAGTGAAAAACGACAGACAGAACGATTATCTGTCAAGACACCGGCAGGTGGAAGTGAAGACCCGGATGAAAGGAGCGGCTTATCTGAAACCGAGGCAGTAGGGGAAAAAAGAAAAACCCTCTACCGGGAAGGAAAAGAAGGATATGCAAAGAAGTTTCTTGGAGACAGAGAAGCAGCTTTCTGTACAACGGCAGAATTATATCTTCAGGGCATCACAGGCCAGACGTGCCACTTAACCAGCGCAACGTTTCTGGAACCCTATGGAGAGAGCGGATACCGGACAGAACTGGTTTATGAAACCGAAGATGGATTTACCCATGAGGAAAACCTGATCTGTGAGTATGATACAGCGTATCAGTTCTACCGGATTTATCCGGAAGGCATTGAGGAAGAAAATTAAAGGAGAATGGATATGTATAAGAAGAAGAGCAAACTTCCGGCTGTGATTACCGGTGTATTTATGGTAATGGTATTTGCAATCCTGATTTTTTTAAACGTGAAAAAGCATCAGAATGATATTCCAATAGAGGAACCGGAAACCGAAGCCGTGTCCCATGAGGTGACCCTGTATAAAAGCAGTGATGCCGGGTTTGCATTCAATCAGGAGTATTTAAAAGAAGATGCAGGAACGGCAACGATCCTGTCCATACCGGAAGATACGTTTGTGACGATCCTGGTATCCCCAAAAGATGGAAAGGAATTTAAAGATCTGGATATGCAGGATACGAACTTAAGCAGAATCAACTATTCGGTTCTGGATACGGAGACAACGGAGAAAAGAATCAATTTTGTCATGCCAAAGGCAGATGTGATTATGAATTTCAGTTTTTCAGATCAGATGCTGTCCTACAGCGAGACTGAGACAGAAGAAACGGAAAAATCGGATGGCTATGATATCACGCTGCATGGTGTGACCTCAGAGATTCTGGTCAGCTATAACGGTTTATTTGATGATAAAGAGTTTATCCAGCAGTTCGGTGATTCCCTGCATGTGGATTCCGCCAGAAGCAGTTATTCGGATGTGACCGATATCACATTTGAAGAACGGGCCTATGACGGGGAACAGGACAGTGATAAAGTATACCATTACCTTTACCTGAATGAAGACCCGGAAAGGGAACTGCTTGCCACGTTCTTTGTAAAAGAGAAAAAATATGTTTTTTCCGAACTGACGGAAGCAGAGGCTGAAAGCGAGAATGAAACGGATAGTCCGGAAAGTACCGGCGGGACATCCGGGTATGGAACATCTGGAAATGGAAGCATCGGCGGGAGCAGCACGATAACGACCGGATCGGCAGGAAGGTCCTCTGGAAGCACCGGGGCATCCGGAGGCGAAACAAGGACGGTCACCACTTCCTTTGATATCCTGAAAGTGTCACAGAACCTGTTGGATTACTGCGGTGGGAAAGACAAGTTTTACGACAAGGCATTTGAGTATGTGTTATCCAAAAAGCTGACAGGTGAGATTGTGGGAACCATGAGTAGCCACAAGATTGACGTGGAAAAGGAAGAGGCAACGTTTGAGATCAAGTTAAATACCGGGAAAACCATCAAAGGGACCTATAACAAAAAAGAAAAAGCCTATTCCTACGAGGGGCTTTAAAGTAAGGGGAGCTAAATGAAAGAAAAGCAAAGATTGGAAGCGGAGCAGAGGCTGATGCCAGTGCAGACAGAAGCAAAGCAGGAGCATCAGACATTCCGGTATGGCTGGTTGGCTGCAGGAATCCTGATCGTACTTGCAGCGGCTGTGTTCTTTACAGGACAGGAACCGGCTGTAGTGGAGAAAAAGCCCGCACAGGTGCATATCCAGAAATTAGCAGAGACGGAAGTGGAAAGTTACACAATTCCGTTAGAATGGGTATTTGGAGAAGAATCAGAAGCAACGGTTGGAGGGATGATCCGGGTATCCGGGCTGACGGGCAAAGAAAAAAAGAAACTGAATTTTCAGGAGAGTGCATTTGTAACGGCACTCTCTTCTTTTTTGAAAGACCGGAACTTGACAGCATCCAGTGTCCGGTTTACCAGAGAACTTACCGGATCTTCCGCAGCATCGCAGGTTTATCTGGCAGAGCTTGGGAGTGAGACAAGCAAAGAGCTCATCGTAACGTTTTTCCCAAAACTTCCGGATTTTTATTTGTTTGCCTTAAAGGAAAAGAAACAGGAAGAAACGGAAACCGAAAAAGAGGAACCGATCAGAATGACAGAAGATACGCAAGTATTGGAAGAGCAGAGGACTGCCCCGGAAACAGAAAATCGCAGGACACAGGAAACTGAAAACGCTTATGATGCATCCAGATTTTCCATCCGGCATCTCCCGGAAGAACTGAAGAATTATATCGGAAATGAATATTTGCTTCAGTATGAACTGTACCACTACCTGTATGGAAGAGGAAATCAGGCAGCCACAGATGCTGCCGTGACAGACTATCAGATTGATCCGGACACCAGAAGGGCAGAAGTGACTTTTTCCGTATCAGACGGATCAGTGGTTACGGGCATCTACTGGCTGGACAGCGGATCATGGGAATTTGCCTCATAACATTAGCAAATACGGGGTCGCAGGGAACTCCCTGCCAAGTGCGTTTGTATATACAAATGCGTATCTTGCCATTTACTTATCTGATAGAGAAAAACCGCAAGAAAGATGGGTGTTCTGGCACCGGGAAATATAGGAAAAAGGGGGAGCCAAAAAAGATTATGGGAAAGAAAAATAACAAGGACAGGGTGATCCTTGTCCGCTGCAGCGAGTGGGAAATCCGGCAGATCAATGAACTTAGCCGAAAGAACCATCAAACCAGATCTGCCTATGTCCGTAACTGTGCGCTACATGGAACCGCAAGGGAACAGCCGGTTGAGATCATGGATGCCCTGAGGGATCTGGACTATTTAAACCGGAAAATCGGAAATAATATCAATCAGATCGTAAAGGCGAGCCATGCAAGAGGTTTTGTAATGAAAGAAGATACCGATGCACTGAGCAGACTTTTAACCAGGCTGGATAAATCTTACGAAAAGGTATATCGGAAATTAGTGAGAAAAAGGCATGGCAATCACAAAGCTGCTGCGTCTGAAAGAGCGTAAATCTGGTAACAGGGCCGGGCATCTGAAACATAATCTCTGCTATATCTGCAGGCCGGAGAAAACCATGCAGGGAACCTATATTGGAGGAACAGCCGGGCATACATGGGAGATGGCTTACCGGAGCATGATGAGGAACAAAGCGTACTGGGAGAAAGAAGACGGTACACAGGGCTTCCATTATGTCATTTCCTTTCCACCGGATGAAAGGATCACGCCGGGGCAGTGCCTGGCTTTTGCAGAAGAATTTGCCACAGAGCTTCTGGGGGAAGACTATCTGTACCTGATTGCCGTCCATAACGATACGGGGCACCTTCATGCGCATATCACGTTTGATTCGGTTGGGATAACAACAGGAAAAAAATTCCATTCTCCAAGAGGGGACTGGGAGAAACGGATACAGCCCATCACGGACCGGTTATGCCAAAAGTATGGTTTTTCCGTTCTGGAACCAGATCAGAAAACCGGGAAAACTTACGGAGAATGGAAGCATGAACAGGAGCAGAAAAAATTAGGAAAGGAACAGGCCGGGTACAGCTGGTATGACATCATCCGGGATGATATTGACGAAGCCATAGAATACAGTGACACGTACGAAGCATTTCTTTCCTATTTAGCGGAACATGGCTATCAGGTACGAAGCGGAAAGTATTTATCATTAAAACCAGATGGAAGAAAGCAGGCCGTCCGTACCAGCCGTCTGGGAATGGGATACACGAAAGAAGAACTGACAGAGCGGATTCAAAACAAAGAGTATGGAGATGTACTGGATTACCGGATGGCAACTTATGGCAGCCAGAGGGAGATGCAAAACATCATCTGTGCCAGGATACAGAAGTCACCTGGCTGGAAGATGCCGGAGTACCAGAAACAGTTTTACCGCAGATGGAACCAGACCTTTTTTATCCGGAAACCGGAGTACAGGAAACTGAGCTGGGCGGCGAACCGGAAGGAAATACTGGAAGTGACGAGGCTGGCTGATGTGATCCGTTATCTGGTAGAACACGATATCGAATCCGTGGATGATCTGCAGGAACGAAAGGAAGAGCTTTTCAGAGAAAAGAAGTATCTGATGGAACAGAAAAGAATCACCTCCACCAGAATCCGGAAAAGCGGAGCATTTGTGGCACTGCGAAAATATGAGCGGTTTATGAAAAACATGGAAGGCTTGCCGGAAGCATATGAAAAAGCAGAAGAGCTTTTATCCGAGGTGGAACGTTACGGGACACTGGAAGAGGTGAGGAGCCGTTACAAAAATCTAAAAGAAAAGCAGAAGGAATACCGCATGACAGAAAAAGACCTGAACCAGGAACTGAAAATCCTGAGTGATGCAGAAAAAGATCAGGAACTGAATCTGGGAAGGACAGAGATAGAGAGAAGCAGAAAACTGACAGAATAAACGAAAGAGGAGAGGTGATGCCATTGCCGTTTTGAAAGAAAAAAGACCTACTACCACATATCGCAGAAAATAAAAATGAAAGAGAGGACCAGAGATGGATTATCAGATGACGCTGCCAAAGGGCGGAAGCATAACATTGGAAGAGAGCAAACCGGAGGATACAGGAAAGAACAGGATGCGGATGTATACGTTTTATGAAGGCGTAAGATCTGCTGGAAGGAGAAAACCAGATGGAGCAGATGAAGAAAAAATTAGCTGAATATATGAAAGATCATCTGCCGGACTACCTCCCGCAGACAGAAAAATACCGGATCAGGATAGAAGAGATCCTGAAAGAAAATGATGTGAAGCGGACGGCGGTCATCGTTTCAGAAAAGGGGGAAATGGAGCATGTCAGTGCCTGCCTGTTTCTGGAAAGTTTTTTAGAAGAATATGAATATCCAGTGTATCGGGATCTGGAACAGATTGCCGGGGACAGAAAGACCTGCCAGAAGATCTGCCGGGAAATGGCATCTGTGTATGCAGCAAACAGAATGACCAGATCGGACTTTGATTTTGCAAAAGCCAGCCAGATCCATTCGTTTCCATACGTAAAGCCAGCCCTGCGTGCTGGGATCTGTGATCCGGACAGAAACCGGGAAATGCTGAAAACACTGGTTTCTGACGGGACGGGAGATTTTGCACAATATTATTATCTTGCAGATTTTCTTCTGAAAGATACCATGCTGAAGGTTACAAACCGTATGCTGGAGGGGTGGAAAGTTTCAAAAGAGGAACTGCGGGAAGCAGCGATGGAAAATATGAAACAGGAAATGCGGCTGGTACCGATGGAAGAATTTATGGAAGGGGCCTGCACAAAAGACGAACTGGAAAAAAACAGAGAAAGAGGCATGTATGTACTGACAAATCAAAAAGGCTGTTATGGCGCAGGGATGATTTTACATCCGGATATCCAGAAACTGGTATCCGATAAGATGGAAGGGGACTATTACGTGCTCCCGTCATCGATCCATGAAGTCCTGATTGTGTCAGACAATCCGGAAACAGATCTGGATGATCTGACAGCAGAAGTAAAAATGGCCAATGAACGGGTGGGGGAAGAAGATCTTTTATCCTACCATGTGCAGCATTATTCAGCGTCGGCACAGACCCTGGAAAATGCCTGCCAGTACCAGAAAAAAGTAAAAGCGGATCCACAAAAGTATGGAAAGGAACAGGAGAAAACGGCAAAGCAGCGGACAGGGATGGTACGTGGATAAGCTTTTCTGAAAAAAGGCAAAAGATAAGAAAAGGATGGAAACATACAAATGGAACAGAAGAAAGAAGAACTGCTGGCCTATATCTGCCAGCATATCAAAGAATATGTGCCTGAAAAATATCAGGACTGTGACCTGGATACCAGAACGGTAGTGCGGACAAATGACAGAAAAAAGACCGGTATCAGCCTGTCTGTGAAAAAAGCGGATGGAAGTTCCCTTGCACCATGTGTTTATCTGGAGGATCTGTTAAATGCTTATATGAAAGAAAAAGATATGCAGGATATGGAAATGCTCGGAGAAAAGGATTACCGGAAAATCTGCTTCCAGATGGGAGAAGTTTTTTGCGGGGCGCTTAAGGAAACCGAACAGATCTCGATGGAGCGTTTTCTGGATTTTGCAGAAATGAAACCAAATATTCAGGTATATATCTGCGATGCAGAGAAAAACCAGAAGATGCTGTCCGGCGTGGTGCATGAACAACAGGGGGATTTCGCACAGTATTATGTAGTGGCTGGGTATCCACTCAAAAACAGCAGCATCAAGATCACGGACGGAATCATGGAACAGTGGGGAACGACAAGAGAAGAGATCCACAGGGCAGCTATGGAAAACGCAAAAAAGAATATGATGTTTTTGAACATAGGCGAATTCCTGACTAAGGCGGTCCCGGGATGCGGGATATCCCCTGTGCCTATGTATATCCTTACCAATGAGGACCAGAAGTTTGGTGCAGGAGGTATTATGAATCCGGATATCCAGGATAGGATCGCAAAAGAACTGAAAGGGGATTATTATGTACTGCCGTCATCCAAACATGAAGTCATCCTTCTCCCGGAGGAGGATGCCATGTCGCTGGAAGAAATGGCAGAACTGGTGCAGTCAGTGAACAGGAGTGAGGTAAGTGAAGAGGATTTCCTGTCAGATAAGGTACAGCATTATTCTGCTTATGCACACGTCCTGGAAAATGCCGGCCAGTATGTCAGAAATGCAGAAAAGGATCCGGAAAAATATGGAAAGAAACATGCGGCACAGGAAAAAGCAGTTCCCATGTCTGCACCGGTTTTATAAAAGCACAAAGGGGATGTGAGGAATGGATGAACAGGTAAAGAAACTGATGGATGAACTGGTGGATGGGGTCACCGGGATCTTTGACAGCGAAAAGTATAAAAGTTATCTGAGGACCATGGCGAAGTTCCCACATTACAGCTTTAACAATACGCTTCTGATTTACCTGCAGAGACCGGCTGCAAGCCATGTGGCGGGCTACCAGACCTGGAAAAGTAAGTTTGGGCGTCAGGTGAAAAAAGGCGAAAAAGGAATCCAGATCCTGGCTCCGGTTACCTACAAGACGAAAAAGGAAAAAACAGAAGTGGATGAGGAAACCAAAGATCAGGAAGAACCGGATCTTTTTTACATGCTTCGGGGCTTCCGGGTCGTGCATGTGTTTGATGTCTCCCAGACGGAGGGCAGGGAGCTCCCATCCATCGTGGAAAGCCTTCATGGAGAAGTGGAACAGTTCCCTACTTTTTTTTCGGCCGTCTGCGGGATCTCCCCGGTGCCGGTATCTTATGAACCAATGGAAGACACAGTAGATGGATATTACAGCCATACGGAAAAACGGATCTGCATCCGGGAGGGGATGAGTGAACGTCAGACCGCCGCAGCATTAATCCATGAACTCAGCCACGCCATGCTGCATAACCAGGAAATGCTGGAGGAAGAACAGGCATTGACTGGCATTAGGAAGGACAGAAGGACGAAAGAAGTGGAAGCGGAATCGGTGGCGTTTGTGGTGAACAGTTACTTTGGAAACCGGACGGATGAAAACAGCTTTGGGTATATCGCAGGCTGGTCATCCGGAAAAGAGGTGCCGGAGCTATTGGCATCCCTGACTACCATCCAGACAACGGCAGAAGCGATCATACAGGGCATGGAACGGGCCTATCAAAAAGAACTGGAACGAAAAGAGGAACGAAAAGCCATGTGCAGATAAGGAAGAGGAGGGCAGAGAAAATGGAACAGCAGCAGAGTGAACGCACTGAAGAACAGATGCAAAAGATGGAAGAGGAAATCCGGAGAATGCAGGAAAGACGGGAACTGTTAAAAAAACGGATGCAGAAACAGGAGCAGAAGGAACATGAAAAGTGGCTGAAAAACTATGAGCGTATCCTCATGGCAGAGTTTGGATCAAAATACCATATCCTGTATACCCCGCAGGAAGCGGCGCAGGCATTCCTCATGAAAGAACAGGCAGTGCCAGAAGGCGTGATGCTGACAGGCAGGGTGGTGGAAGAGATGGATAGGAAAACCGGGGAGGCATATGCAGGGGAGAACATAGAAACATGAACATCACAGCAAACATGAAAATCATCGGGCAGGAAAAGCTTCTTGCGGTCGGGGATGTCATTCTGGATGACCTGATAGAGATACAGCAGGTAAAGGTTTTCCAGAATGGAGAAGAGACACGTGTCTACTTCCCGAAAAGGAAGGTAGGAAAGGAAGAGAAAGAGGTGGTGCATTTCACAGATCCGGAGATTCAGAAAAAAGTAGAAACGGCGGTACTGCAGGAAGTGGCAAGGCTGGTCAGAGAGAATGTCGGATGGGACTACTGCATAGAGGATATCAGGATCTCCATACGGCTGGTGAAGGGATCGGAATATATCCGAGGGATTGCAACGCTTACCTATAAAGATTGTATGGAGATCCGTGAAATCCAGATCCGGGAACAACGGGGAAGCCTGTACGTGCTTTATCCACATGGGCTGTACCGGAACCAGCCGTACCAGATCGTCTGCCCTGCATCGTACCACGTCATGTTCCTTGAGATGCTGAATCAGGAAATTCTGGAAGCGTACAAAAAAGCTGCGGAGCAGGAGAAACTGCCCGGAAAGGAGAAACAAGAGCATGAGCGAAGTAAGTGATGCCCTGCAGATCATCATGATATCCGGCCAGGTATTTGGCGTGGTTACGAAGCTGACTTACCGGGCTGCCCTGATCCAGATGAAACTTTGGAACACGCTGTATCTGTCCAAATGGAAAGGCAAAACGAACCTTACCCGCCTGCGAAAAATCAAGGGTGACAACCTGATCTACCTGAATTTTTCCACGGAAAAGGAAGAAAAATTAAAAGGCATCGAAAAGGAATTAAAAGCCCATCAGATCCTGTTTGCGAGGCTGCCGGATCTGTGCGGAGGGGATGGGAGAACCCAGTACGCCGTTGCTGCTTCGGACATCGGAAAAGTAAAGGCCTTCCTGCTGGACCACAAGGATGGACCCTGCCGTGAGACTGCGGCAGGGCTCATCTCTGCCATGGACTATGCCGAAACCGGGCGGGATGAGAAGGGCAAAGAAACAAAGGAACTAAAAGACCTGGAAATTTCTGCAAAAGAAGAACTGGAAAAAGAGCAGAGGAAAACGGCCAGAACGGTTTCCGGTGAAGACAGGAAACCGGCAGAGGAGCCGAAAGAGGATATCCTGCTGTCCGGCATGGCAAAATTACGAGAACAGGTCATGTCAGAAACCAGCCAGACCTTTGAACAGGAGCCGCTGGCGGAAAACGAAAAGTGGGGACTGTATGAGACGGTGGATGGAAAAGGCGTGGTGATTCCAAGAGAGCATATTATTAAGGCAGAAGAATGGAATCCGAAACGAATGGATTTGAGAGAGCGGGGCCCAAAAACGCAAGGTTTGGAAAAAGTGGACAAGGAAGAACCGGAAGTGGAGCTATATACAGAGGCAGGGAAAAGACACAGAAAAGATATCTGCATCCTTGACAGCCAGGAGAGCTACCCGGTGGTAGATCTGGAGGAGGTCAGAGAAACAGCGAAAAAAGGAGCACGGCCAGCGGTTTCATATGACAGTGGAAGCCGGATCATGCAGATGCTGAATTTGTCAAAACAGGAAGCAGAAGAGCAGACAGAGGGAATGCCTGTGTTCAGTCAGGAAAAGCCGTTTGGCACTCTGGCAGAAACCATCAAAAATTTCCCGGAAAAGTTGCGGGAACAGGGCAGACAGAAGGTAAGGTAACATGGACAACCGAAACAACCAGAAAAAGAATGCTGGTCTTTACGTGATCCTTCTGCTGTTCCTGATTTATGTTGGATTGGCTGTCGGTCGGGTGGACTTCCATCAAGTAACGATAGAGAATTTCGAGGACACCATGATCCTTGCCCTGACCGATCCATGGAGAGCCCCGCTCATCACAAAAAATTCAGTTTTACTGACGGTGTTTTTATCCTTTTTGTGGGGTCTTTTCTTTCTGTACAAAATGGCAGATACCAGGATTTTCATGCCGGGCAGAGAGTTTGGTACCAGCAGGCTGCTGACGGCAAAGGAACTGAACCGTTATACCTGTAACTTCCAGCAGCCGGAGAAAAACAAAATTCTGTCTCAGACTGCCAGGCTTCAATACGACATGCAGAACGTCAATGCCAATTCGGTCATCATTGGCGGCTCCGGTTCCGGAAAATCATTTTATGAGGTGAAACCGAACCTGTACCAGTGCGGAACCAGTTTTGTCGTGACAGACCCCAAAGGGGAACTTCTGAGAGACTGTGGCGGCTATCTGGAGCAGCATGGTTATGAGGTGCGTGTCCTTGACCTGATTGATTTTGACGGATCGGACCGGTACAACCCGTTCCGATACATCCATTCGGATGAAGACATCATTAAGCTGATTACCAACATGATGGCCAATACCACGCCAAAGGAATCCAGCCCGTCTGATCCGTTTTGGGAACACGCGGAGTCCATGCTGCACCAGGCGTTAATGTCCTACGTCTGGTACGAGTTTCCCAAAATGGGAAGAGAAGCGAACATGCCCGGTTTTATGGAAATGCTGAACATGGCAAAAGTCCCGGCAAAAGAGGGCGAAAAGTCTGACCTGGACAGGCTGATGGAACAGCTCCCGTTAGACCATCCGGCCCGTGTCACCTATGAAAAGGTGCGTGGCGGGGCACAGGATACGATCCGGTCGATTTTCATATCCGCCCATGCAAGGCTTGCATTTTTGCAGAATCCAAAGGTTCTGCGCATTCTGGAAACCGATGACATGGACTTTGCATCCTTTGGGGAAGGCGTCTTTGAAAACCCGGAGCGGAAAGTGGCATTGTTTCTGAAGATCCCGGATAACGACAAGTCCTACAACTTTATCTGCGGGATGCTGTATACGCAGATGTTCCAGGAACTGGAACTGATTGCGGACAAAAAACACAAAGGGAAACTTCCGGTCCATGTGGCATTCTGGCTCGATGAATTTGCCAATATCGCACTGCCAAAAAACTTTATCAACGTGCTGGCTACCATGCGTTCCAGAAACATGAGTGCCAATATCATCATCCAGAACATTGCACAGATCAAATCCATGTTTAAGGATGACTGGGAATCGCTGACAGGTAACTGTGACACGCTTGTTTACCTTGGCGGCAATGAGCAGGGGACACATGAATACATCAGCAAGCTCCTTGGCAAGTATACGATTGATAAAAAATCCCATGGGGAAACAAAAGGGAGCCATGGAAGCAGTTCGAACAATTATGATGTCCTTGGCCGGGAGATCCTGATGCCGGATGAGGTAAGAAAGATGGACAACCGCAGATGTCTGATCTTTATCAAGGGCTACGATGCCGTCATGGATGATAAGTACCATACCTGGGAGAGCAAAGCCTATCTGGAATCCGAACAACTTGGCCCGTATATGTCAAAGGCGGAAAAGGAGAGCCTTTTGAGGGAAGGGCAGAAACGGTTTTATCTGGATGGCGGAGGAGTGACACTGGTAAAATCCTATGTCCGGCAGATTGAAAAGTACCACTGTGTTTATGAAGAATCCAAAGTATTTCAGGAACTGGAAAAGGTACGTGCCGGGAATGCCTACCTGCTTAGCCATGTCTGCTATAACCAGACCGGCAAGCTGGAACATCTCATGAGCGTGGCACTGTCAGTCGAAGCAAAAACGGTAAAAGCGGCAGACGGTATCCTGCATGCACATACAATTGTCGGGGCATTTTCCAAAGCGGATATGCAGAAAGACTGGACAGAGGAAAATGCCGTATTCCATGAAATGTCACCAAAAGAGGCAGCCGCCTTTTTCTGTCCGGAAAACCGGTCACTGGTATTTGGGTTCAAAAAGAAAGCAAAAAAGGAGCAGACGAAAAAAGAAGATGGAAAACCTGAAGCTGATCAATGAGACAGACCTGAAGTATTTCCGGGAACTGGAGAAACAGGGAAAAGCAGTCATCCTGGAAATAGATCCGGAAGTACTGCTGAATACGGAAATCCGCCCGAAAGAAAAGCCATCCTGGGACGGGCTGGAAAAGTGGCTGACAGAAATTGGAAAAAGCCTGCCGTAAAAGAAACAAGTAAAAACACAGACAGCCCTGTAGGGAGACAAATGCTCTCCATACTGCAATTTTATCAAAAAGTCAATACTTTCCTTTTCATGTTTTCGTGGTATGATAGACTGCAATGGGGAAAATTAAGGGGCAGCCAAAAGAGGAAGTGGAGGTTTGCCAAAGTGGAAAAACAGATCGTAACAGCAGAACGGTACAAAGTATCAGAGGAGTATTACGTGGATGTCCGGGAAGAAGTCGCAGGAACCGGGGAACGGGATTACTGGCTATGCAGCAGAAGCAGGGATGGGAAGATATTCATGTGTACGAAGAGATACAGGGGACAGAGACAGGAAGAAGCATTTCTGTCAGATCAGGTTCCGATGTATATCGGGCGTTATGAAACAGCATGGAAGTAGAAAAAGGCAGTCATGTACAGAAATGTATGTGGCTGTTTTTATTATAAAAAGTGGAATGTCAGTTGACTGAATAGGGTTTGAAAGAAATGGAATAATATGGATGAGAGGAAGTGAGAACTTGGATTTGAACTACGATGATTCAATTAATAGGAATGTTTTAAAAGATGTATATGGGATATCAGATAGTATTGATTTTCGATCTCCGCCTTCAAAAAGAATGAAATCGTTGCTTCCGAATATAACATCTGTGAATAAATATGTGATGGAAGGGTATCAGGTGGAACTTATCTGGGACAATAGTGAAAAAACTTTGCAGAAATTATTGGAAGGTGTGATTACGGATAATTAACAAAAAGTACCATAGTGATGAATCAGATAAATGTTGTATTAGTCCGGAATGGCGTGTATAATAAAAGCGTGTAGAACATTAGCATAGTACGCCATTCATTATGAGTGGAGGATGATACTGTGTCTATGGTAAATGAATTATTATTGTATGAAAATGAAAAAGAGCGGTCTGGCAGAACTATGAAGATTTGGCAGGCGGCTCTTTATGTGCGTTTATCAAGAGAAGATGGGGATAAAGCAGAAAGTGATAGCATAGGAAACCAGAAGGAGTTACTGCACCAGTTTGTAGAGTTAGAATCAGATATATCTGTATTTGATGTATATGTGGATGATGGATGGAGCGGAACAAATTTTGAAAGACCGGAATTTAAACGCATGATAGATGATATAAAAGCAAAAAAAATAGATTGCGTTATTGTAAAGGATTTATCCAGATTTGGGAGAAATTATATTGAGGTAGGACAGTATATAGAAAAGATGTTTCCATTGATGGATATACGGTTTATTTCAATAACAGACAGATTGGACAGCTATAAAAATCCCCAGTCAATGAATAATATCATAGTACCTTTTAAAAATTTGATAAATGACGAATATTGTAGAGATATATCAAATAAAGTAAGAAGTTCACTGGATATGAAGAGAAAGCAGGGAAAGCATATTGGATCATTTGCCTGCTATGGCTATAAAAAAGATCCACAAGATCATAATCATCTCGTTATTGATGAAGAAGCGGCATACGTAGTACGTGACATATATAAATGGTATATTTCAGGGATAAGTATAATATCCATTGTAAAAAAATTAAATGAAATGGGAGTAAAAAATCCATCGGCTTATAAAAAGGAATTGGGAATAAATTATAAAAATCAGTATGCAAAAATATCGGATGGAAAATGGGGGTATAGTACCGTTAGAAAAATTCTCAGCAACCAGATGTATATTGGAGACTTGGTACAGGGAGTGCTTAAAATTAAAAGTTATAAAGTACAGGTGGCGCAACGAGTGAATCAAGATGATTGGATTATAGTAAAAGGTACACATGAAGCAATTATATCAAAAGAAGATTTTGAAATAGTTCAGTCATTATTAAAACGAAGGGGAAGAAAGGCACCTCAAAATAATAAGCTTTATGCATTATCAGGATTTGTGAAGTGTGGTGACTGTGGTCGGAGTATGTCACGAAAATGCCACCATCATAGTTATGGAGAATATGCTTATTATGTTTGTAGCACATATGTAAAGATTGATAAAAATGCATGCACCAAACATTCCACTCGAATAGACAATCTGGAAAAAATCGTGCTTTCAGCAATTCAAAGTCAGATTGCGCTGGCTGTAGATATGGAACAGGCAATCAATGAGATTAATATGAATGAAAATGCAAACAGAGAAGCAGTAAGATTGAGAAAAATGTTAGAAAAATCAAGGAGTGATGTTCAAAAAGCTGAGGATATGCTTTGTGATCTGTATCCAGACTGGAAAAGCGGCGTGATAACAAAAAATGAATATGTCAAATTGAAGGAGCGTTTTGAATTACAGAAACAGAATGCACTTCAGAAAGTTATGGAATATCAAGATCAGATAGAAAAGACTGAAAAAGGTGCAGACAGCAAAAATGAATTCCTTGACCAATTTGTAAAATATCAAAATATAGATAAATTGACAAGGGAAGTAGTGGTGGCACTTATAGATACTATATATATTTATGAGAACAAGAAAGTTAAAATCGTATTTAAATATCAGAATCCATATTTAGAGGCATTAGAATATATTAAGAATAATAAAGATATATTAGACAAGAATAAAACAGAAATTTTACTGGGAGCATAATAAAATTATGGTGTTAACTTGACTATGGCACCGGCGGCGTGCGATACTATAGCGGGACATTTTCGGGACTTTGGGAGAGGTCCGTTGGATTATGATAAGATCATCACAGGGGATCTGGGATATGTAGGCCAGGAGATTTTGCTGAATCTTCTGAAAAAAGAAGGCTATGACATCAGCCAGAAGCATATGGACTGCGGAATCGAGATCTATGATAGGGAGACACAGGATACCCATGCAGGAGGAAGTGGCTGTGGCTGCTCCGCAACGGTATTGTCAGCACTGATTCTGCCAAACCTTCGGAAAGGAATCTGGAAACAGGTACTGTTCGTGCCTACAGGAGCTCTGATGTCTCCGGTGAGTTTCAATGAAGGCCAGAGCGTGCCTGGGATTGCCCATGGCATTATACTGGAACATTGCTGAGAAAGGAGATGAAAGAATATGGAATACTTCAATGCGTTCTGGGTAGGGGGACTGGTCTGTGTGCTGGTGCAGATTCTGATTGAAAATACGAAGCTGATGCCTGGAAGAATCATGGTCATTCTGGTAGTGACCGGTACTTTTTTAGGCGCTTTTGGTCTGTTCCCGTATTTAAAAGAATATGCAGGGGCAGGTGTGACAGTTCCCCTGCTGGGATTTGGCAACAATCTGTGGGAAGGCGTAAAAAAAGCCGTGGACGAAGACGGCTTTTTAGGGTTATTCAAGGGCGGATTTACGGCAGCGGCTACAGGAACTTCATCGGCGCTGATTTTTTCTTATATCGCCAGTCTGATCTGTCAGCCTAAAATGAAAAAATAAACCATGGGGTTACTGCTCATGCATCTGATCCAGAAGGCGCATCAGGAGGCCGGATACAGCATCCGGGAACTGCTGAATCTGTTTGATGCGGATAAAAGAATCCCCATAGATCCTGCGAAGAGATGGGACAGCATAATCACCGCCCCAGAAAATGGCAGCCACACAGATCCCTTCTGACCGGAGCTGGCGGATGGCTTCCCTTGTATCATCAATGGCCAGAGTGTCCCGGTAATCTTTTCCACGTAATAAGCCATGATCAGAAGCTGCCCGTCTGGAATCTGAAGGCAGGGCATCGGTCAGGATCAGAACAATTCGTTTGGCATGGGGCGTATCATATTGCTCCATAAGTGGGCGAATGGCGCGAAAAGCCAGTCCGTCCCGGTTGTTGCCGGCAGTAAAAAAGTGAAAGATACCATCAGCAGTGCCAGTTTCCCTATAAGTTTTCAGCAACTGGAGAATCGTATATCCACGAATACTGCGGAAACTGGTGACCTGAACCGGAATCTGGAGCTCCAGCAGACTTTGGGTGATCAGATACGCCTGCGCAGCAATACTTTCCTGCTCCTGACAGCGGGAGCTGGAGGCATCCAGCACCAGATCAACGGTAAAATCTGGCATAGGCCAGATGATTTCCCGATAGAAGACAGACAGATCATGCATGGCAGGAATACGGTAGACCTGTCCCGGATTGAGATGGCCGCTTTGTACCCGTACCAGATCTGGTTCCTGCTGTTCTTCCAGCGCCTGCTTCAGATGTTCTGTAATCTGATGGATACTTCGCTCATAGTAGCGTTTATCTTTCTGATAATATTGCAGATTTTTTCGATATTGTGTTTCCTGTTCTGCACCGAAGATCAGGTCCGGAGAAGTTGCACCTGCATACCAGAGAAGACTTCTGGAATGGTAACCGGTACAAAATGTTTTTTCAAAAAGCGCCATCTGGCTGTCAGAAAAGAGACAGGGACCAAAGGTATGGAGCATATAATCATGATCTTCTTTTGCCGTGGTCTGGCTAAGCAGATGCTTTTCCATTACATAGAGGCGGGAAAAGACAGGAGAAAAGCCATTTTTATCAGGATCAGAGAGCCGGATATGCAGATCACCGGAAAATAACTGACCAAGAATCACAAGAAACAGACCGGCCCCTACAAACTTTGTCGTTTCAGATTTCCTGGCGTCCAGAGGCTGATAATAATAATATTTGCGAAAGATTGCTTTTGCAGATCGAACCAGTTCTGCATCCGGGAGAGTTGCAATGCTTTCCATAGCATCCGCTAGGGAAAGTTCTCGCCTGGAAAAATCAGTCAGATCCATGTGAAGAACCCGTTTCCAGTGAATCAGTGCCTGACGTTCCCAGCCCAATTCTGTGTATCTTCCGGCAGGAAGAAATTCGGTCAGATGCAGTCTGGCATACTCTTCCCTAAGAGCAGAAAGAGAGGAACGCCTGCTGCATTCCCGTGAGAAGACTGCCTGTTCCAGAACCAGTTGAGCCAGAGAACGGAATTTTTCCGGCTTACGGCCAAAGTCCAGACCCTTTAAAAATGGCAGTAAAATATCCGGATTCATGGTACGATAAGCCAGTCCTTCCAGGGTATTCAGATAGAGGGATGGTTCGTTATTACTGTGAAAGAACAGATAGACTGGTTCAAAATCATAACGTCCTGCAGCAGTCCATACCATGTTCGTGGCTCTTTTTTTCAGAGAATGTGTTAATTCCATGATTTTGGTATCCTCGCTGCAATGACATCATGAATGATAGCGCGTTCCGTTGCATCAAAGACTTTATTCGTCAGTCCCATATCACAGGCATCCAGAGGGGAAAGACCGAGACGCATCAGGGCGACTGCATCCAGAAGTCCCCGCAGGTCTACGACTCTTGGGCTGATCTCGGCACTTTCTGCTTTGGCATCCAGTTCATAAAAAATGGCACTGAGCTGGCGGCACATATTCCGTCCGATTTCCGGATATTCCGTTTTCAGAAGCAGATCCAGCTGTTTCTCTGAGATGGTCGGCATCTGAAGAACCAGAAAACGGGATCCGAGAGCTTCGTTCAGCTCTCTGGTACCGGCATAGCCATAATTCATAGTACCGATGAAGCGGGCAGCAGGATGCAGGACGATTCGGTCATAGCCGGATACTTCCAGAATCCGCCGATAGTCCAGGGTAGCATGGAGAACGGCCATGGCTTCATTCTTTGCCATATTGATCTCGTCCAGGATACCGAAACCGCCATACCTTGCACACTGGTAGACTGGACCTGGACGGAATACTACTTTTTCTCCATCAAAAGTATCCGTTCCGATCAGATAAGAAGCATCCACATTGATATGAAAAGAAACATTCCAGCAGGGACGGCCAAAGATCCAGGCCAGGTTCTCTGCAAGAACATTTTTCCCGGTTGCTTTTGGGCCGGCCAGCAGAAGATTCTTTTCACACAACAGGGCACAGATAGCTTTTTCCAAAATATCTTTTCCAAGATAGTGAAAACGCGGAACTTCCGCAGCATCTCTGACAGAAGATGGTGCGGTGTCTTTGTCAAATCGTTCTCGAAAATGAGCCACCTCTTTTTGTAATTCCGGGCGAATGCCCATCTGATCCATCCAGTTCATATATCAGGTCTCCTTTGTGAATTTACATCAAAATCACCATTATTATACCCCTGTTTTACAAAATGGAAAAGAAGTGAGATTGTATCTAAATAAATACAAAGAAAAAAGAAAGAAAATCATATTAATAATTGACAGAAAGTTTATTAGTAGTATAATTTTTTCTTGGAGAAAAGTTTAGTAAAAACATATTTTTAGTTTAGCATTAAAGAATCGGAGGCGAAAGTTTCAAAAATGGAACTGGAATATATTAATGAGAAGATTGGCAGGAAAATCAGGGATCTGCGAAACCGGAACGGACTGACACAGCAGGAACTGGCGGACCGGACAGAACTGACAAAGGGATTTATCTCTCAGCTGGAAAGAGGGCAGGTATCTCCGTCTGTGGTGACATTGCTGGATCTGATCGAATGTCTGGGAACGACTGCAGCTGACTTTTTCAAAGAGACAGAAGAAGAACAGGTAGTATTTTCCGAACAGGGCTATTTTGAAAAGATCGATGAAGCGGGAAACAGTATTCAGTGGATTGTCCCCACTGCTCAGCGTTATCGAATGGAACCGCTCCTGGTGGTGGTGCAACCGCATCAGAGCCTGGAAGAAGATAAGCCCCATGACGGAGAGGAATTCGGCTATGTGATGTCGGGAAGGCTGAATGTCATTCTGGGAGACCAGATCTATCATGTAAAGGCAGGAGAGAGTTTCTATTATCCGGCAAAGAAGATTCACCGTATTGAGAATCCTGGGCAGCGCCCGGCAAAGTTTATCTGGGTCAGTACGCCGCCGATGTTCTGATTACAGTGCTATGTGCCAGTGGCACATGCTTAGCACCGACCGAAGTGGAACGGAGAAGTGAGAGTGCGAAGCACGTAACAATCCGTGTAATCCAAATTTTAAAATATTAGTGAAAAAGAGAGGGAGCAACATGGGAAAATCAGACAATATTATTGAACTGAAACATATCACCAGAACCTATGAAGACGGATTTTCAGCAGTATCTGATTTCAATCTGGAAGTAAAAAGAGGAGAATTTGTGACCTTTTTAGGTCCATCTGGCTGTGGAAAGACCACAACCTTGCGTATGATAGCCGGATTTGACCTTCCAACATCAGGAGAGATTCTGTTAAACGGAGAGCCGATTACCAATCTGCCTCCGAATAAACGACCGATCAATACTGTGTTTCAGCGTTATGCGCTATTTCCTCATATGAACATTTATGAGAATATTGCCTTTGGTCTGAAACAGAAGAAGACGCCGAAGGATGTGATCGAAAAGAAAGTAAAAAAAGTCCTGGCGTTGGTAGATCTGGAAGGATTTGAGAATCGAAGTGTGGCAACGCTTTCCGGTGGGCAGCAGCAGAGAATTGCTATTGCGAGAGCTCTGGTAAATGAACCGGAGATTCTGCTTCTGGATGAACCGCTTGGGGCACTGGATCTGAAGATGAGAAAAGAAATGCAGATCGAGCTGAAGGCTATGCATGATGAACTGGGCATTACGTTTATCTATGTTACTCATGACCAGGAAGAGGCACTGACCATGTCAGATAAGATTGTTGTTATGTCAGAAGGTAAGATGCAGCAGATCGGTACCCCGGAAGACATCTACAATGAACCGAAAAATGCTTTTGTTGCAGACTTTATCGGAGAAAGTAATATCTTTAATGGTATCATGACCGGTAAATTAAAGGCTCGTTTCTGCGGCGGAGAATTTGCCTGTGTGGATGATGTGGAACAGGGAACGCATATTACTGCTGTTGTCCGCCCGGAGGATGTGGAACTTACTGCTCCTGAAGAGGGAATCATTTCTGGTGTGGTAGATTCGGTGATTTTTAAAGGAATGCATTATGAGATTACGGTGGTATCCGGAAAGAATGAGATGGTGATTCAGACTGTTAAATCTGCGACACCTGGAGAACGTGTGGGAATGCGGGTAGACCCTGAGAATATTCATATTATGATTGCCGAGGATCATACTAACATTTTTGCGGCAGATATTAATCCGGACTTTCATCTGGAATATAATGGACATATCCTGGATACCAGTGTGACCAGGATCATCAAAGGAAGCAGACGTACAGAGGACGGTACGCTTCTGGATGCTCACGGAGAAGTAATTGATCCGAAGAAAACCAAAATTATGGTATCCATCCAGCCTTCTGATATCCGGATGACAGATAATATGGAAGAGGGAATTGTACAGGGATACATCAGCAACCTGATCTATAAAGGAGATCATTACAGTTATGTGATCCATACAGATCTGGAACAGGATTTTATTGTAAATGATGAATATCTGTGGAACATGGATGACCAGGTAGGTCTTCTGATGCCAGTAGATAAAATGAAATTCGCTTTAAAGAGATAAGGAGGAGACCATGCGTAAATTATCATTTTCCAGAAAAAGCCTGGGCATCCCTTATGCATTGTTTTTACTGGTATTCGTGATTGCTCCTCTGCTGGTGTTATTTTATTATGCATTTACAGACGGACAGGGGCAGTTCACTGTTGCCAATCTGACTGGCTTTTTCACCAATCCGAACACAGTGGGAACTCTATGCTATAGTTTTGCACTGGCAATCGTCACTACCGCAGTATGTCTTCTTCTGGCCTATCCGATTGCCTATATTCTTGCATTTAGTAATATGAAAAGTAAATCTGTAATACTGATGCTGTTTGTGATGCCGATGTGGATCAACTTTTCCCTGCGTATCACAGCATTAAAGGAAGTCTTGACAGTACTGGAAGGAAATCTGGCCATGCATCCATTTTTAAATGCAGTGATTGGTATGACCTATGACTTCCTGCCATTTATGATTCTCCCGATCTATACCACAATCTCCAAGCTGGATAAGTCGCTGCGCGAGGCGGCTATGGATCTGGGAGCCAGTGAACTGGAGACATTTTGGAAGATTACACTGCCACTGTCGGTACCTGGTATTATCAGTGGGGTGTCGATGGTATTTCTGCCGGCAATGACAAACTATGTTGTACTGGATATGCTGTATAACAGCACTTACATTATGGGAAGTCTGATTGGAAGCTATTTTGCAGCCTACAACTGGCATGGCGGCTCCATGATTGCTCTGATTCTGCTGGGAATCATCTGCCTGTTTACCTTACTGACCAATGGATCAGGAGAAGAAAATACGAGAGGAGGTGCCCTGTTATAATGAAAAAATATATCAAAAGTGCGTTCTTGATACTGGTGTTGTTATTCCTCTATCTGCCGATTTTTATTCTGGCTGTATATAGCTTTACAGATGCTGCCAATATTGGCTCTATTCGGGGCTTTTCCCTTCACAATTATGTGACATTATTTACTACGCCAGAGCTTCTTGGGATGATCGGCGGAACGTTGCTGCTTGCAGTAGGAGCGGCCATTCTGGCTACATTGCTTGGCACTCTGGGAGCAATCGGAGCATTCTATTCGAAAAAAGGAGTGTCTCAGGCGATTTCCACAATGAATCAGGTGCCGGTAGTCAATGCAGATGTGGTGACCGGATTTTCGTTGTGTATTTTACTGGTAGTCGTATTCGGTGTCAGTAAAGATACGTTTGTACCGCTGGTTGTTGGTCATGTGATTTTATGTGCACCATTTGTATACCTCTCTGTTATGCCGAAGATCCGGCAGATGGATCCAAGTATCTATGAGGCGGCACTGGATCTGGGCGCAACCCCATTTGTGGCATTGACACAGGTAGTGATTCCACAGATTCTGCCGGGTATCATCTCAGGATTTGCCCTGGCCATCACATTATCTTTAGATGATTATTTTGTAGCAACCTATACCAAACCGGCTACCTTTGATACCATCAGTACCTACGTGGTAAATGCAACCAAAGGAGCTCAGACTACGATTAAAACAGCGTTGTGGGCATTGTCCACTGTCATTTTCCTGATCGTACTGATCCTTGTGGCAGTGATGAATCTGAAGGCCAATAAAAAAGTGTCAGAAAGGGCGGATGCATAAAATGAAGAAAATCAAAATCGGTATGACTCTGGCAGCCGCAGTGGCGCTGGCAGTTGGCATGAATCCTTTTGGATCTTTGTATGACAGCCGTGTTTGTGCGGAAGATGGTACAACAGCTGCGAAAGAAGTGACCTTACGGGTATGTAACTGGGAAGAATACATTGACCTGGGGGACTGGGACGAAGAAGAAACCATTGATCTGGAAAGTGGAGATATCATAGGAGAAAACTCTATGGTGGAAGACTTTGAACAGTGGTATTATGAGACGTATGGAGTAAAAGTAAAGGTAGAGTATTCGACCTTTGGAACCAATGAAGATCTGTATAATATGCTGACACTGGGAGATGTATATGATATTGTCTGCCCGTCAGAATATATGATCATGAAGCTGATGGCGGAAGATAAGCTTGTTCCATTATCCGAACATTTTTTTGATACGTCAGATGAGAATAATTATTACAGTAAAGGAGTATCTCCATACATCCGTAATATTTTTGAGAAAAATGAAATTAACGGAGAAGCCTGGAGCAAATATGCAGCCGGCTATATGTGGGGGCTGACCGGTATTGTATATAATCCGGAAGAAGTCAGTGAAGAGGATGCCAGCAGCTGGAAGATTCTCGATAACCCAGACTATAAGCGTCAGGTAACCATCAAGGATAATGTAAGAGATTCTTATTTTGCAGCCGTTGGTGCACTGAAATCTGATCTGCTCACGTCAGAAAGTTTCCGAAATGACCCGGATTACAGGCAAAAACTGGTGGATGAGATGAACGATACCTCGCCTGAGACCATTCAGGCTGTACAGGATTATCTGCAGGATGTGAAAAATAATGCCTATTCTTTTGAAACAGATTCTGGGAAAGCAGATATGATTACCGGAAAAGTACTGGCTAATTATCAGTGGTCCGGTGATGCGGTCTATACCATGGATCAGGCAGAAGAAGACGGGGTATTTCTGGACTATGCGGTACCGGAAGAATCTACCAATATTTATTTTGACGGATGGGTAATGCTGAAAAACGGAGTCGGAGAAGACAAAGATAAACAGCAGGCAGCAGAAGCATTTATTAACTTCAATTCCCGTCCGGACAATGCCATCAGGAATATGTATTATATCGGTTATACCTCTGTGATTTCAGGCGGGGATGACCCGAGAATATTTGAATATGCAGACTGGAATTATAGCGCAGAAGATGAGGAAGAAGATACGGTAGATTATGATCTGGCTTATTTTTTCACAGAAGATACAGACAGTGAGGATTATATTATCACGGCACCGGCGGAGCAGGTAAAAAGACAGCTGTATGCCCAGTATCCGGATGCAGATGCCATGGATCGGTCTTCGATTATGATTTATTTTGATGAGAAACAGAATCAGGATATCAATCAGATGTGGGTCAGTGTCAGATGTTTTAATATTCATGATGTGCCTGTCTGGATATGGACAATTACCATAATTCTTGGTATAGTAATACTGGTATGTGCAGCACGAAAAGTGATGAAAAAACATACCCGGAATTAAATAAAAGAGAGGAACTGTTCAGAACCCACTGTAACTGTGAAGGTACTGAGCAGTTACGAAAGAGGAAAATAAATATGCCAGTATTTGATTTTAGCGGGGCATCAGAGAGTAAGAAGATCACCGAGTGTACTTATGAAGTTTTCTATTCAGATAATCCACAGCCGACACCGGAGCAGCCGATTATGGTGCTGGATAACAGCAAAAGACAGTGGAAGCATCATTCCTGTGGGATTTTTCTGAATCCGACAAAGAGAACTGCATTCGAATTTAAAGAAGAGGATGAGACAATTCAGGCAGATATTCTGAAGATCGATGCAAGATTTATCAGTCTGCTTCGTTGGCTGGGAGAGAATCATATTACGGTTCGTCTTTCAGGAGCGAATCTGGAAAGGGGCTATGCAGTTTATAAGATCCGGGAGATTGCTTTTGGCGGCGGTACCAAGCTGTCAGCGGAAGACGGATTTCTTCAGTTCATGATTGAACGTCTCCTGGCCAGCAACGCACCGGAAGAAGAGATCGAAGAGGATGACAAGGAAGAGATCGGTGACGATATGAAGCTGACCAGCATTCAGAGCATCACAGATTTTATGACCTGTGCAGGCAGAACCATGCCGGATAATATCCGTCTGTGGGCAAGAAGGAATCTGGCGGTGGCCAGATCCCATGAAGTGTCTCAGGAAGAACGGCGCCATGCACAGAGAGCACTGTCAATTATGATGAATATTCAGTGGAAGAATAATTATTTTGAAGCCATTGATCCGAAAGAAGCCAGAAGAATTCTGGATGAAGAGCTTTATGGAATGGAGCGGGTAAAGCAGCGTATCATAGAAACTATTATACAGATCAACCGTACCCATACCCTTCCGGCATACGGATTGCTGCTGATCGGACCGGCCGGTACTGGAAAGTCTCAGATTGCCTATGCGGTTGCCAGAATCCTGAAACTTCCGTGGACCACACTGGATATGAGTTCCATTAATGACCCGGAACAGCTTACCGGAAGCTCCAGAATTTATGCCAATGCCAAGCCGGGTATCATCATGGATGCATTTTCCATGGCTGGAACATCGAATTTGGTATTTATCATCAATGAGCTGGATAAGGCGAATTCCGGTAAAGGAAATGGCAACCCGGCAGATGTGCTTCTGACACTTTTAGATAATCTGGGCTTTACGGATAATTATATGGAATGTATGATCCCGACAGTCGGTGTATATCCGATTGCAACGGCCAATGAAAAAGATCAGATCAGTGCGCCGCTGATGTCCCGATTTGCAGTGATTGAGATTCCGGATTATACGACAGAAGAGAAAAAAGTGATATTCTCCAGATTTGCACTTCCAAAAGTACTGAAGCGCATGAGCCTCAGAGAGGAAGAATGTGTGGTAACCGAGGAGGCACTGGATGCGGTCATCGACCGTTATCGAAATACTTCCGGTATTCGTGATCTGGAGCAGGCAGCAGAGCATATTGCAGCCAATACATTGTATCAGATCGAGGTAGATCATGTACCACAGGTGGTGTTTGACAAAGAGATGGTCAATGCGCTGCTGGATTAAGAAAGTCCAGCGGTGTGATGTCAAGAAATAAATAACAAAAAATCATATATTTTTTCATATATTTCACGAAGACAAAAAACACCCACCTAAGCCCTGTCGATCAAATCTTTAAAAATGAGCAGGGCGTAGCTCACCAACAAGCAGATGAAATCTACTTTGCTGGACTGTATAGGCGGTTGTCTTTCAGCAGTCGAAAGACTAAACGCACAAATTTACGGGCAGTTAATGCGAGTGCACGTTTGTGCTGGCATCTGTTTACCTCTTTGTATTTGAGGCGGTAGAAGTCGCTGTATTCTTTGTCGCATCTTACAAGGGAAAATGCAGCTTCACACAGATAATACTTTAAAAATCGGTTGCCGGATGGAATGAGCCTTGTAACTTCAGCTTCAAATCCACCTGACTGGTGTTGCTTCCAGGCAAGACCTGCATATTTGGCAAGTGCAGCCTGATTATCAAAACGATTAATATCACCGATTTCAGCCATGATCCCCGCTGAATATACAGGGCCAATACCAGGAATGGATACCAATACATTTGGCAAGAGTTCCATCTGCGTTTTGATTGCTTTATCGAACTCTTTGATCTGAACTTCCAATGCCTTCATGGAGGTTATGGATATAGAAAGCACCTGATTGACAGAATCATTCACCGTTTTTGGTAAACGGTAAGAACTTCGGGCAGCTTTCTGGATGGCTTTGGCTACTGCATCAGGATCAGGAAAACGATTCTTTCCTTTTTCAATGATGAAGTCAGTAAGCTCATGTAAGTCCATATTTGCCAGTGCTTCTGCGGATTCAAATTCATCGTAGACAGCAAGGGCAGTACTGCTGAAGGTATCGCTGAATACCTTCTCCTGCGTCATCGTAGAATACTTCTTGAACAGCACATTCATGAATCGCTGTTTTTCTTTGACAAGATTCTGAACAGCGAAGAAACGTGCTCGTGTGAGGTTTTGGAGAGCTTTATAACGGTAGTCTTCCATATATACCTCTTTGTTGATTCTACCGAAACGCAGGCAGTCAGCAATAACAAAGGAGTCCACATAATCATTCTTTGGCAGGTCATTGTAAGAGTCATGAAATTTTTTGACCTGCTTAGGATTGAGGACGTGAATCTTTCTGTTAAACGGTGCCAGAGTGGCATCTTCCCTTAAGAAGTACACGAGATTGTCTCCGTACGCGGAGGTTGCTTCAAGACCGATCAGAACCGTGTCAAGGGAATGTGAAGTTAAAGCAGAATAGATTCTTTTTACCAACTGGGTAGAACCTTCCTGAGAGTTAGCAACAGAAAAGTTGCTGTGTTTATCACCATTTGGAAGCATCAGGAAAACGACATTGGATTTGCTGCTCACATCAATACCGACGTAAAGTTTGTTCATTGTGATCACCTTCTTTCGTTGTGGATTAAAGTGTTCAATCGGCTTGGTAAAACCCATGATCATGGAGCATCAACACCCTCGCATATAAGAATCCAGCTTAAGATGGACAGATGCGAAACCACACTGCTAGATGGTCGTCCATGTACTTAAGCAAACAGCCAGCCGGTTTGAAGTTAACTTCCATGTCAGGGGAACAGACTTTATTATGAAGCAACCATCACTGGTTCAACAGAGGTATGAAGAACTATTACCTGATTGACACTGGGACAATTATATCATGGGCTTTACTAAGCCTATTGAACAATATTTATTTAGTGACTTATTAATCAAGATACAGGTATTTATGTATCTAAAATATATTATACGAGGGAGGTATTTACTATGAATAAAGTAATCACAATCAGCCGTGAATACGGTGCAGGAGGACATTCCATCGGAACAAAGGTAGCAGAAGCACTGGGAATTCCGTTTTATGACCGTGACATTGTCCGTGCGACGGCAGAAGAAAGTGGATTTGAAAAGAAACTGATTGAAAAGGAAGAGGAAGACCGCTCTACCAGCGATGATATCTGGAAAAAGATCAGTTCGATTTCCAGTTCCTATTTTAATGATTCTCAGGATGCTATTCATGAGATTCAGAAAGCAATTATCATCAAAATGGCGCAGAAGGGACCTTGCGTGATTCTGGGACGCTGTGCAGATGTGATCTTAAAAGAAGCAGAGATTGACACATTGGATATATTCATCCATGCAGATGAACTGCACCGAGGCGTACGGGTGACTGAACTGACCGGAACAAAGAACGCTACAGAGATCCAGAAGATGCTGACCAAGAGAGATCATGCCAGACATAACTATTACAATCATTACAGCGGCGGCCAGAAATGGGGCGACAGTCATAATTATGATATGACACTGGACAGCGGAAAGCTTGGATATGATCTTTGCGTGAAGCTGATCGTAGAGGCAGCGTCTGAAGCAGAAGAATAGAAAGCAGACGGGTATGGTGCAGGAGAACATCATGCCCGTTTTGGCTATAAAAGAAAAAGATGAGGAAAAAGATTTGATTTCAAAAACGATGCATTCCGTTTTACAGGCATTGTCCAGTGGAAATATTGAAGTAGAGTCTTCACGCCGGCTGGCAGATCTGAAAAAATTAGATGCCCTGGCTATCTTTTTAAAGAAACTGGATACAAAGATCTATAATGGGGAGTATGAGGTTCCGGTGCGTCTGTATTTTCCTACTGAGGAAGCCATGCATCTGGAGCCGGATCAACGCAGTCATTTTTCTGTACTGCTGTTTTTCCATGGCGGAGGATGGGTAACAGAGAGTGTTGCCACATATAACAGAGTTTGTGCCAGAATGGCGCAGGCTACCGGCTGTATTGTAGCATCGGTGGAATACCGGCTGGCGCCGGAATACCGCTTTCCTACAGCATTGGATGACTGCTACGCAGCGGCAAAGGCATTGTACACGAATCACAGTATTTTGAAGATTCACCCGGATCAGATTACGATTATGGGGGATTCCGCAGGGGGCAATCTGACAGCAGCGGTATGTCTGAAGGCAAGAGATACCGGAGACTTTACTCCGAAACGTCAGATCTTGATCTATCCGGCGCTGTATAACTGCTATACAGAGCAATCCCCATATCCTTCTGTACAGGAGAACGGTACAGAGTATCTTCTGACAGCAGTAAAGATGGAAGATTATCTGAAGTTGTATGAGAGCTGTCCACAGGACCGGCAGAATCCATATTTTGCGCCGCTCCTGGCCGAGGATTTTTCACATCTCCCGAAGACATTGATTTTGACAGCACAGCTGGATCCCCTGCGGGATGAGGGAGAGGACTATGCGAAAAAACTGCAGGCAGCAGGAAATGACGTAGAACTGCACCGGATCGAGAATGCCTTTCATGGATTTTTTGCTCTGGGAATTCGTTTTCTGCATGTGCGGGAGAGCTTTACGTACATCAATGCATTTCTGAAGGGAAGCGAAGAATAATGGAGACAGGCTATTCAAGATGGA
The DNA here is from genome assembly GCF_025567005.1 of Muricoprocola aceti. NCBI lineage: Bacteria > Bacillati > Bacillota > Clostridia > Lachnospirales > Lachnospiraceae > Muricoprocola > Muricoprocola aceti. The sequence goes on along the minus strand of NZ_JAOQKE010000010.1, from coordinate 37,422 downwards.
GAAAGCTGGATAACGCAGCGCTGGCATTTCCACTGGTGACCGGAAAGCACGACACCAGAGTGTTTCGGTTTTACTGTGAATGTAAAGAACCGGTAGATCCTGAGATCCTGCAGAAAGCACTGGATGAGACTATGAAGAAATATCCATTGTTTCAGGCAGTGCTGCGAAAGGGGCTGTTCTGGTTTTATCTGGAGCGAAGAGAGATTAAATCTGTGGTAACAGAAGAAAAAAAGCCGCCATGTAGCAGGCTCTATATACCGGATAAAAAAACACTGCTTTTTGAAGTAACCTATTATAAGAATAGGATTAATTTTGAAGTTTATCATGCATTGACAGACGGAACCGGTGCGATGCACTTTTTGCAGGAACTGGTGCAGAATTATCTGATCCGAAAGCACCCGGAAGCACATCTTTCTAGAATGGAGTCTGGAGAAGAGAGTACGCCATGGGATCAGGAGGAAGACAGCTTTTCCCAGTATTATTCATTACCAGAGGGAAAAAGCGAGAAGAAGCCGACAGCTGTCAGATTAAAAGGAGAAAAACTTCCTCACGAAGAGATGCAGATTACGGAACTGAATATTCCGGTGAAAGAGATCCATGCAAAGGCAAAATCCTATGGTGTATCCATCACGGTATTTCTGGCGGCTGTGATGCTGTGTGCAATTGGAGAAGAGATCCCGAGAAGCCGGCAGAAAAAGCCTGTGACACTGATGGTGCCGGTGAACCTGCGTAATTATTTCCCATCTCAGTCCATGGCGAATTTCTTTGGCTGGATTGAAGTAGGCTATACCTTTGAGGCGAATACCACGCTAAAGGACGTGGTGAATCATGTGAAAGAACAGTTTGGAAAAGAACTGATCAGGGAAAATGTGGCACGTCATATGAATGGGTATGTCAGATTGGAAAAAAATCCGTTTGTACGTGCAGTACCACTGGAAATAAAAAAATATTTTCTGATGATAGGGGCGTCCCTCGGCAGTCGCAGCATTACTGCAGTATATTCCAATATCGGGATTTTACGTTTTCCACCTGGCTATGAAGCGTATATCGAACATTTTGGCATTTTTGCCAGTACCGATATTTTACAGCTCTGTTCCTGTTCTTATCAGGATCAGATGCTGCTTGGTTTTACTTCCAAGCTGCCAAATGATAATATACAACGGAATTTTCAGAGGATTTTAAAAGAAGAATCCGTTGGATTTCGGGAAGAAAAACAGGATTTCCCTGGAAGAAATGAGCAACAGGAGAAAGAGGAAAGGCAGATCTTTCGGATCTTTAGCTTCCTGTGTATTGCAGCAGCAGTCATCTGTGCTGTATCGGACTATCTGTTCACCGGAGCATTAAACTGGTTTGGGTTCGCAGTGGCAGGGATCGCCTGCACCTGGCTTTTGGTGGCAGTCGCCTACAGCAAGCGGCGGAATATTTTGAAAAATGAAATGTGGCAGCTGCTTTTGATAACCATATTGGCCATAGTGTGGGATCGTTATACCGGCTGGATGGGATGGTCTCTGGATTTTGTACTGCCAATTGGAGCGTTAGGCGTGCTTTGTTCTATGACAGTGATCGCAAAGGTACAGCACCTGGAACGGGAGGAATATCTGTTTTATCTGATTCAGGCAGCGATGGCAGGATGTATTCCGATTGTGCTGGTATGGCTGAATCTGATTCGATTTGTGTATCTATCGGTGATTTGCAGTGGTATCAGTTTTCTGGTACTGACAGGTCTTATGATTTTTCAGAAAAAAGATACTTTCCGGGAATTTCATAAAAAGCTGAGGATGTAGACAAAAAAGGGATGAAATTCCGCCGGATCTGTGCTACAATGACAAAAGGAAATCACATTTCCCAATCAGGCCTGTGATATGCAGGTGTCGATGACAGGAGTAGTAAAATGAGTCAGGCAAAAGTAGATAAATACAAGCAGGAAAAAGCAAACAGACAGAAGATTATGCGCAAGGAGAAAAGAGAACGTCTTGCATGGAAGATTGGCGGATATGTAGTATGTGCACTGGTAGTCTGCTGGATCGGTTTTTCCGTGTATGGTAAGGTACATGTACCAGTAGCAAAAAGCTATGAGGTATCCACAGGCGCCATTGATGATTATCTGAATGGACTGAATGAAGAAGAATAAGATAAAAGGGACAGGCGGGGAGCAGTTTCCCCGCTTTTTATCGTTGCGCGCATGAATTTCCATGCGCCTGGACCGAACACAGGGGGAAATATGGAATTTGAATATGAAGTAAAAGATGGGGAAATACTGCTGAAGCGTATATACGGCAGTGAAGAACGTGTGGCAGTTCCGGCACAGATCGAAGGACTGCCGGTGACGGCACTGGCTCCGTATATCTTTTCCCAGGCCAGGAGGGAACCAGATCAGAAAGCGGCGATCTGTGGCAATCAGGTGAAAGAGATCCTTCTTCCGGATTCCATACGGGAGATTGGCGGCTATGCATTTTATGGATGTTATTATTTGGAGGCACTGACCATCACTCACCGTACCCGAGATATTGCAGGAGGCGCATTTACCGGATGCCATCATCTGAAAAAACTTACTTTTCGAATGGATCAGGCGGAGGGATATTGCATGAAAGATGTACTCAGTGAAGTGCATCATGAGCTGAAAGCAAGTATGGTTTATAAGGATCGAATATGCACGTTGTTGTTTCCGGAATATTATGAAGAGGCAGTGGAAAATACACCGGCACGTATGCTGGAGACGCAGTTTCACGGTTCTGGATACAGTTATCGTCAGTGTTTTCAGGATGGAGTATTCCAGTTTGGAGAATATGACCGGCTTTTTCAGGAAGCACAGAATCTGGAAAGCGAGGACTTTTGTATTGAACTGGCGGTGACCAGATTGATGGAGAAAGAACAACTTTCCAGAGATGCAGAAGGAGTCTATCAGTCTTACCTTATGGAGCACCGTATGTCAGCTGCGGGATGGTGTATCGAGTTCGAACAGAATGAGATTCTGGAATTCCTGACCGGATTTATTGACTGGCGAGAAGAGGAACTGTCTGATCTGATAGAAGAAGCCAATCAGAAGGGACGACTGGAAATCCAGAGCTTTCTGATGGATTACAAGCATCAGCATTTTGGAAAGAAAAAGAAGACATTTGATCTGTAAGAGGAGAAAAATGGAAGATATATTTGAAAAGGAAAAAGAATTTGCACGGAGAATGGAATCTGTGGGACGACATATTCTGTTTACCGCGCGAAATGAATTATATCTGCATATGCGATTCCTGGATGTGGCGTTGTCCTCTCTGGATTATGCCATGGACAGTACGGTAGATACCGTGGCTACAGACGGAAATGTGATTTATTATAATGCAAGATATCTGGGGAGTTATTACAGGGATGACAGAAAGCGGGTGAACCGTGCGTATCTGCATATGGTGTTACACTGTCTGTTCTGCCATGTCTTTACACCGCCCAAAGAGGATACGGTATATTGGAATCTGGCATGTGATATTGCCATGGAATCCATCATTGACGGTATGCAGATACGTTGTGTGACGGTGCCCATTTCCTGGCTGAGAGAGAGCACCTATAAAGAACTGCGAAAAAAACTGAAGGTGCTGACAGCGGAAGGCATCTATCATGTATTGACTACAGAACTGCCGGGGGAAAAGAAGCTGCAGCAGCTGCTACGGGAATTTACAGTAGATGATCATCGTTACTGGGTGAATCACCAGAATCAGCAGCCAAAGACTGAGCAGCAGCGTGACAAATGGAAGGATGTTCGTGAGAAGATGGAGATGGATCTGAACTCCTTTTCCAAAGAAGCAGTGGATGCGGAAGGGAATCTGCGGGATCAGCTGAAAGTGGCGAACCGGGAGACTATCGATTACCGGACATTTTTGCGTAAGTTTGCGGTGCTTCGGGAAGAGATGCAGATCGATCCGGATAACTTTGATTATATTTTTTACAGTTATGGATTGTCCATGTATGGCAATATGCCACTGATTGAACCACAGGAATCCAGAGAGGTGATGAAAGTGGAAGAGTTTGCCATTGTCATTGATACTTCTATGTCCTGTTCTGGAGATCTGGTGAAGGCCTTCCTGGAAGAAACTTATAGCATTTTAAAAGAGCAGGAAAGCTTCTTTCGAAAGATCCATATTCATATCATTCAGTGTGATGAAAAAGTACAGGCGGATGTGAAGATTACTTCTGAGGAAGAATTAAAAGACTACATGGAGCATTTTGAAGTGGCAGGCGGTGGCGGTACGGATTTTCGACCGGCGTTTACTTACGTGGAAGAACTGTGCAGAAAAAAAGAGTTTTCCAATCTGAAGGGACTATTGTATTTTACGGATGGATTCGGTATGTATCCGAGGCGGATGCCACCATTTCAGACAGCTTTTGTCTTCATGGATGAAGAACAGTCTCAGACAGATGTACCGCCGTGGGCAATGAAAATCGTTCTCAGAAGTGAGATGTTATCTCACTCCTGAGAAGCCTCCAGCAAGAATGGCGTTGCATTCTTGAAATTGAGAAATGTTAGAAAAAGCTGCCATGAAGCAAAAAATCATAGAGGAGTCGGATTATGAATATCAAGAGAGCAAAAGAAGAGATCGAACATTCGATCCATGCATATTTGAGCAAAAATGAATATGGAGAGTACCGTATACCGGCGATTCGTCAGAGACCGCTGCTGCTGATCGGACCTCCTGGAATCGGGAAAACCCAGATCATGGAGCAGGTGGCAAGGGAATGTAAGGTAGCACTGGTGTCTTATACCATCACGCATCATACCAGACAGAGTGCGGTAGGCCTGCCGTTTATCCGGGAAAAGGAATTTGGTGGTAAGACCTATTCCGTAACGGAATATACTATGAGTGAGATTATCGCATCGGTTTATGAGAAGATTGAGCAGACAGGCTTAAAAGAAGGGATTCTTTTTATTGATGAGATTAACTGTGTATCCGAGACGCTGGCTCCGACTATGCTGCAGTTCCTGCAGTGTAAGACCTTTGGTAATCAGAAGGTGCCGGAAGGCTGGGTAATCGTGGCGGCAGGAAATCCACCAGAATACAACCGCTCGGTGCGGGAATTCGATGTAGTGACGCTGGACCGTATCAAGAAGATCGATGTGGAAGCCGATTTTTCTGTCTGGAAGGAATATGCATATCAGGCAGGGGTTCATCAGGCAGTGATCTCTTATCTGGAATTGAAGAAAGAGAACTTCTATCGAGTAGAGACGACGGTAGATGGTAAGATGTTTGCCACCGCCCGTGGATGGGAGGATTTGTCCCAGATGATCGGCGTCTATGAAGATCTGGGACTTCCGATGGATCGAGAGGTAGTCTATCAGTATATTCAGCACTGGAAGATAGCAAAGGATTTTGCCAATTATCTGGAGCTGTATTACAAGTACCAGAAGGACTATAAGGTAGAAGAGATCCTGCAGGGCCATATTACAGAAGAAGCATGCGATAAGATCCGAAGAGCGGCCTTTGATGAAAAACTCAGTGTCATTGGCCTGTTGATCGCAAGACTCCATGAATATTTCCGTAAATCTTCTGAGGTGGATACGCTGGTGACAGAATTATATGAGGAAATGAAGCAGGTAAAGGGTCGGATGGAGACGGAACAGGTATCCAGCATTTTGGAAGACCTGTGCCTGCAGTATGAGGCAGAAACGGAGCAGCTGAAAAAGGCAGAACAGCTGGATAAAGACAGCCTGCACAGGAGAATGCAGATTCAGCAGAGACTGGAATCATACCGGGATGAAGTGAAGACAGCACACCTCGACGGTAAGGAAGCCTTTGCATGCATCAGGGAAAAATTCGCGGCGGAGACACAGCAGAGAGAACAGATCATCGATGCTACCGATCAGATGCTGAATTATGCGTTCGACTTTATGGAAAGGACCTTTGGAGACAGCCAGGAAATGGTTATTTTCCTGACAGAATTAAATACCGACTACTATGCAGTCTGGTATGTGGATCAGAACGGCTGCGATCGCTACTATCAGTATAACAAGAGTTTGCTGTTCAGCGAACGCCAGAAGGGAATTATGCAGGAATTGAATGAGATTGAAGAGATGATAGAGTAGGGGTTGAGATTGTGTTTTTAGATAGGGTATGTTACACTTTACTTATTCCGAACAGGTAGCAGAAAGGTATATTTGTGAGAGCGGGAAGGCGGCAATATGGGAATTTATTTAAATCCGGGAAGTGCAGGATTTCGAGAGAGTATTCAGTCACAGATTTATGTAGATAAAACAGGAATGATTGAAAAAGTAAATATTGTATTGGGTACACGACAAAAATATGTCTGTGTAAGCCGTCCACGTCGCTTTGGAAAATCGATGGCGGCTGATATGCTGGCTGCATATTATGGCTGCGAAGAAGATACAGATCTGCTGTTTCAGCCATTTAAAATCAGTAACAGCCCGCAATACCGCAGCCATTTAAATCAGCATGAGGTACTGAAAATTAATGTGCAGGAGTTTTTGAGCCTGTCACATGATGTGGAAGAAATGCTGAAATTGCTGCAGAAAAGGCTCCTTCGAGAATTAAAGAAGAAATATAAGGAGATTGTGCCTGAAGAGGAAAATAATCTGATATTTGCTATGCAGGACATTTATGCAGAAACACAACGTTCTTTTGTGATTCTGATTGATGAGTGGGATTGTCTGTTTCGAGAGTATGAAAATGAGCAGTCGGCACAGAAAAAGTATCTGGATTTTCTGCGTGCGTGGTTGAAGGATAAAGAGTACGTTGGACTTGCATATATGACAGGAATTTTACCGATAAAGAAATATGGTTCGCATTCTGCGCTAAATATGTTTACGGAATATTCCATGACCAATCCGCGTGAAATGACGGAGTATTTCGGCTTCACCGAGGATGAAGTAAATGAGCTTTGTCAGAAATATCAGAGAAGTTTTGAAGAGGCGAAAGCCTGGTATGATGGATATGATCTGATCACAGTGGAAGGAATCAGTCAGAAAAAATATTCGATGTACAGTCCGAAATCAGTTGTTGAGGCTATGTTAAGCGGCATATATGATAATTACTGGAATCAGACGGAAAGCTATGAAGCACTGAAAGTCTATATTCAGATGAATTATGAGGGACTGAAGGATGATATCGTACGTATGCTGGCTGGTGATCGTGTTCGGATCAATATCGGAACATTTGGAAATGACATGACATCATTCAAGGTAAAAGATGATGTACTGACACTGCTGGTACATCTGGGGTATCTGAGTTATCATTGGACAGATAAGACTGTGACCATTCCAAATAAAGAAGTGGCACAGGAATATGTGAACGCGATCAGTACATTATCATGGAGTGAAGTAATTCGATCAATAGATCATTCAAAAACATTGCTGGAAGCATTATGGAATCAGGAGGAAAAGGTAGTAGCAGAAGGAATTGAACGTGCGCATGAGGAGATTTCCATTCTGAGCTACCATGATGAAAATTCATTGAGCTGTACAGTTATGCTGGCATTTTATTCTGCAAGGGAATATTATCATATAGTTCGGGAATTACCGACAGGAAAAGGATTTGCAGACATTTGTATGATACCGCGAAAAAAATATACACAAAAACCTGCAGTCGTGATTGAACTGAAATGGGATAAAAGCGCACAAGGCGCAATTCGACAGATCAAAGAAAAGAATTATCCGGCAGTTTTGGAAGAGTACCATGGAAATCTGCTGTTGGCAGGAATCAATTATAATAAGAAAAACAAGATCCATACCTGTCAGATAGAAAAGATGCAGAAAAAATAATAACAAAAGTAAAAAGAAAGGTTCAGAATCCTGAAATTCAGGAAACTGAACTTTTTTTATTTTTCTGGTAACTTTTTGAAAAAAGATACGACTTATAGAGTAGGAGATGATAAAATCAGATTACAAGAAATCATACTTGTAATCGGACAAGCAGAGGGAAAAGGTGGAAGATGATAAATATGAGTGGGGAGAGAGGTTCATTCCACCCGCAGAAGAAAATTATGGCTGGAAAGAAGTGGGAGAACCGTTTCGCATTCAGATAGATTCAGGAGAATAATTCAGAGAGGAATGGATGCTCAGAATTTGATGCTGTTCGTTGGAGTGGTATATATCATTTATATTTGTATTTCGGCACAGAAAAACAAAACGATAAAAAGAATAAGAATATTGTAACAAACTCTGTCTTGATGTGTTATATCTATAGAAGAACCAAAGAGGAGGGAGCTGGCAGAAGATCTGATGCAGGATGTATTCTTAAAAGCGCTTCTCTCTCTTTCAGATTCTCATACCAACATACGAGCCTGGCTTTATAAAGTAGCCAGAAATACCTGTTTGAATGAATTACGAAAACGAAACCGGGAGACAGAACTGGATGAGCAACTGGCAGTGTCTGATAAGACCATTTTTGGAAATGTCATACAGAATGAGCAGAAAAAGCAACTGTATCGGGCAATGATGAAGCTGCCGGACAGACAGAGGGAGATACTGGAATTGTTTTATTTTTCAGAAATGAGCATCAAAGAGATTGCAGCAGTTCTGTCATTGACATCTGAAAATGTACGGGTGCTGGCATATCGGGCGAAAAAGCAGCTGCGAAATGAGATGGAGGGCGATGGATATGAGTTATAGAGAAAAGATAGAACGATATAAGAAGCATCAGCTGACGGAAGAAGAAACAAAAGAAGTAGAAGCAGAGATTGAAAAGACCGAAGCTATCAGTGATTATCTGGCAGATCGGCTGATGGATGATCTGGAGGAGGAGTTTTTCAGTAAAGACAGTGGTGAACAGACAGATGCAAAAGAGAAGATGGAGCAGAACACCGCCTCAGCAAAAGAGTTTGAAGCCTATGTAAAGAAATCCATTCACAGAAGCTTTCGAAGAATGGGAATGGCGGTAGGTGGAGTCGTGCTGGCAGTAGTTCTTTTTATACAGTTTGGCATGTCACCACTGATGTCTTCGCTTTACTATAATCCGGCGAAAACCGAGATATTGGAGACGAGGTCGGGAGATATTACTTATCAAACTTCCTACTCTCAGATCGAGGTGGATTTTCATGTATATGCAGAACTGAGCCTTCCGTGCAAAGTCTGTGATAATGTACAGGCACTTTCCAATGGATATGGAAACTATCAGATTCTAATATCTCCAGTCATCAGTTTTGGAACGAAGCGGGGAACTACTACAGCCGGACAGATTCGAAAGGGCAAACTGGAGCTGTATAATCCAGATTATCTTCAGGGGGGCCCAGCAAATTATTTTGTGGGATACGGGCTGAACCGGGATCGGGATTTTGTATCTCAGATGAAAGAAAATGTGATCGAAGAAGATGGAGAATTGACGATTTATAATCGATGGTTTTACGGAACATTGGAGGACGGAAAGGCAGCTATTGATGAACTGGAAGATGATCATACCATGTATCAGGCTTATGTGTCCTTTGACCGTCCAAAGACATTTACAGAAGTAAATGAGATCATGGATTCCCTGAAAGAACAGGATGTCTGGCCATCACTTGTCTGGGTCGCTGTGTATGGCAGTGAGGATGGGGGAGAAGTGGTTGGATATGCCTGTGATGCGCCACAGGCACTGGCACCGGTAGCATGGAATGAAAAATATCCGGAATTGACCTTATATGAAAAGGATGGATATGATGATGCAGATTATGAGAAGGCAGAGCAGAAGCTGCAGGATGAATCGGTGATGACCCAGCATCTGGTCAGCATGCTGCGGTATATGGGAGACCAGCACAAATTCATCAATATGATGGAGGAATATACAAGTAGCATATTTGACAAGAGTATAGCGGATTATATCGAGGAGAATGGTATCAGCTCTTATGGATTTGTCTGCATAGCGACAAAAGCAGATATGCTGAAGATGCTGGAGATGGATGATATCATAGGAATTGTGCCGGAAAGCTGGAATTAAATGAGTATGTAATAGAAAATCCCGGGTGCGTCAAACACCCGGGATTGTTTTATGGCATTGAATTTTAGTATTCTTCCCCAACAACATGTACGTTGATCAGATTAGTAGTTCCAGGACGACCAAGAGGAACACCTGCGGTAATAACTGCCACATCACCTTCTTTTAACAGACCGGCACGAACAGCTTCATCAATGGAGTGTTCGAACAGTTCGAAGGTATCCTGTTCTTCTTTTGTCTGAATTGGAATGACACCCCAGCAAAGGCTCAGCTGGCGACATACATGTGGATGTGTGGCACATCCGATGATCGGGCTGTCCGGACGGAATTTGGCGATCATCTGAGCGGTACTTCCTGATTTGGTAACGCTTACAATGGCGGCTGCATTTAAGTCATGAGCAGTGGAACAGGTGGCATAGGAAATGGCTTCTGTTACATTGTCTTGATTGGATGCAGTAGACCGGTGATTAAATCGATTGACATAATTGATGGAACGTTCGGTTCTTTCAGCAATACGTACCATAGTCTGCAGGGTTTCTACCGGATATTTGCCGGCAGCAGTTTCTCCAGAAAGCATAATGGCACTGGTTCCATCGAAGATTGCATTGGCTACATCAGTAGTCTCAGCTCTGGTAGGACGTGGATTATTTATCATGGAATCCAGCATCTGCGTCGCTGTGATGACAATTTTGCCTGCGAACATGGCCTTTTTAATCAGACTTTTCTGGATAACAGGAAGATCCTCCAAAGGAATCTCCACTCCCATATCGCCACGGGCTACCATGATACCATCAGCAACTTTCAGAATTTCATCGATATTATCTACTCCTTCTTTGTTCTCAATCTTTGCAATGATGCGGATTGTATCGCAGTTTTCCTCTTCCAGAATTTTGCGAATTTCCAGAATATCACTGGCAGTTCTTGTGAAAGAAGCAGCAATAAAGTCATAGCCCATTTTAATACCGAAAAGGATATCATCATGATCTTTTGGGCTGATAAACGGCATGGTCAGAGATACGTTTGGAACATTCACACCTTTATGGTTGGATACAGGACCTGGATTTTCTACGGTACAGACAATGTCTGTATCAGTGATTTCTTTGACGGTCAGCCCGATCAGACCATCGTCGATCAGAATACTGTCACCCGGCTTCACATCGTGAAGCAGATTGGTATAGGTGATGGCAACTGCAGAAGCGTCACCTTCGATATCACGGGTAGTAAGAGAAAATGTCTGGCCTTTTTCCAGAATGACTTTCCCTTCTTTAAAATCTTTCAGACGGATTTCAGGACCCTTGGTGTCCAGAAGTGCGGCAATCGGTTTTTTTGCCTTATTTCTGGCATGCTTCAGTTCCAGAAACCGTTTTTTCTGTTCCTCGTGATCTCCGTGAGAAAAGTTAAATCTTGCAACATCCATACCAGACTCAATTAATGCTTCCAGAATGCCTGGTTTGTCAGTAGATGGACCAAGAGTACAGATGATTTTTGTTTTTTTCATAATTGTGTCCTCGCTTTCTTATATCATAAACTTATATATAGCCTCTGCCACTCCATCATGATTGTTGTCATGTTCGGTAATATAAGTAGCATAGGTATGCATATGAGAATCAGCATTTTTCATCACGACACTGACCGGAGTGGTCTGCAGCATGGAGATATCATTGTCAGCATCTCCGGCAGAAATGGTATGCTCCAGTGGAATCTGAAGCTGCTCGCATAACCGCAGGATAGCATTTCCTTTGGAAATGCCTGGTGCAATGATCTCCAGCAGGGAGTCGCAGGAAAAGTAACCATCGATTTTTCCCTGTGCCCAGCCGCTGATATCTTTCTGAAACTGAATCAGTGGTTCATGGTGCTGATAATCGACTGCCAGAACCTTGTAAGGATCCGTGGTAAGTGCCTCGCGAATGGATGGAACAATCTTATAATCCATACTGGTATTGCGGCAGTATTCGTACAGATCTTCATTTTCAGTCTCTGTCACTACCTGTGTATCATCATAGGTCTGAATATGAATGCCATGGCTGTGAGCTGCTTCAAAAAGGTGGCAGACATACTCCATTGGGATAGTCTGAGAGAACACTACTTTTTGCTCATAACTGTCATAGATACAGGCACCATTAAATGCAATGATATAACATCCGGGCATGGTGAGACCAAGAGTCTCAGCCTGCTTCTTTGCACTGGCCAGAGCCCGGCCGGTGGAGATCACCACTTTATGTCCAAGATCCAGTGCCTGACGGATCGCAGCCAGATTGCCTTCTGAGATCTGCTTCTGATCATTTAGCAGTGTGCCGTCCAGATCCGTAAACAGAATTTTTGTTTCAGTCTTCATAGTATTTCCTTCTTTCGCGTAATGTATCTAAAATAGAATGAGGAATGTCCAGGTGTCCGTACCCACAGCCAAGATCGAGCCCCGGCTTATTATCCCCGTGAAAATCAGAACCGCCGGAAATACAAAGATCCAATTCAGCAGCCAGATCACGAATATAGGCTTCTTCACTGACAGAATAGGTAGAATAGATAGCCTCGATTCCCATCAGACCCATTTTTTTCAGAGAAACGATCAGCTGACGAAGCTTTTCATCGGTGAAATGGTACAGAATTGGGTGTGCAAGAATCGGGATCCCTCCAGTGGAGCAGATCAGCTGTACGGCATCCGCAGGTGTCACTTTTTCCCGTTCGATATAATAAGGGCATCCAGGACTTAAGAAGCGGTCAAAAGCTTCTGACATCTGGGATACATAGCCGGCTTCCATAAGGAACCGGGCAATATGTGCACGGGTCAGAACAGTATCTCCAAAGCGCCTTTGCAGCAGTTCCAGAGAAATGATCATGCCATCTTTCCGCATCTTTTCTATCATACGGAGATTGCGTGTCTCCCGGGAATGAAGAAACTGATGCAGCCGGTTCGAAAAATCCGGATGAGCTGGATCGATATCCAGCCCTACAATATGGACATCACTTCCCTGATAAACGGTAGAAAATTCAATTCCACGGATGACTTCCAGAGAGGTGCCTGCAGCAGCAGACATTGCTTCGTTCAGACCGGCCACGCTGTCGTGATCCGTCAGGGCAAAAGCAGCCAGACCCCTGGAAATGGCATAGTGTACCAGCTGAGTTGGTGTGAAAGTGCCATCGGAAGCAGTGGAATGGACATGCAGATCAATGGATGTATGTGTCATAAATGCCTCCAGATAAATATAAGATGCTGATTGGATTATAAACGAAATGGAAGGCAAATACAAGTAATTAAAAAATTGACAAAGTAAGGTCCAAACGGTACCATAGAAGCAGAAGAAACTGTTGGGTGATCAGGGGGAGAAAAGTGAAAAAAAGCGGCTGGACCATGCGAAAAGCAATCATGGTATTTTGTGTTGGCTGTGTCATGGCAGCTCTTCTTATGCAGACGTTTCTGTTTCAACAGTCATTGAAGAGACAGATCCGTACGGAGAGCATTGCGGATAATGAAAATACACTGACATTCATGCTTACCTTTACCATTGTCATCTTCGTAGTGGCTTATCTTGCATTTACTTACACAGGACTGGGATCCAGACTGAAAGCAATCGGAGCAGGAGAGACCGCAGCAAGATTTGCAGGTATCCGTGTAGACCGCACCAAGATGCTGATCTACATGACAGCAGGATGTATTACCGGACTGGCAGCATTCATCAACTCTGTCAAAGTAGGTTCTGTAACATCTACAGCAGGTAATCAGCTGGAGACACAGATTATGATCGCACTGGTACTTGGCGGAATGCCGGTAAATGGTGGTGCGAAAGTGCGGTTCTATAACATCATTTTTGGTGTTATGACCTACAAAGTACTTTCCGGTGGTCTGGTTATGCTGATGATCCCGACACAGCTGCAGCAGCTGATCCTTGGAATCATCTTCCTGATCGAAGTAGCACTGTTCAGTGACAGAAAGACCGGAATGATTGTGAAGTAAAATTAAAAAGGATCTAAAATAGAAATGGATCTTAAAGACCCCATATCTTGGTACGAATTAGTACCTGGAATGAGGCCTTTTTTGAAGATTCTTTTCCATAGAAGAAATTTACCTGGAAAAACCGGTAAACAGCCACGAGTTCAGCGTGATTTTTGTTTTCCGGGGTCGAGCTTGTACTGCCAATCGGGTATATGACCACGGATTCAGCGAGATTTTGCTTTTCCGGGGTCGAGCTTGTATTGCCAATCGGGTATATGACCACGGATTCAGCGTGGTTTTGCCTTTCCGGTGTAGGGTTAGTCATGGGAATTTGATTAGTACCTCTGGTATAATTAAAAAATAAAGTCAGTCAAAATAAAAAAATTAAAAAAAGGTGTTGACATTTAGAAGATAACATTGTATTATATGCAAGTACGGTTCGTTGGTCAAGCGGTTAAGACGCCGCCCTCTCACGGCGGAAACAGGGGTTCGATTCCCCTACGAACTGCTCACAAAATAGAAAGCTCTCCTTAAGAGATTAAGGGGAGCTTTTTTTGACACAGTAGGATTGTATTGAGAAATGGAGCATTGGTATGGCAAAGAAGAAGACTTATGATGCAGCAAGTATATCCGTATTGGAAGGACTGGAGGCAGTCCGGAAGAGACCTGGTATGTACATCGGAAGTGTTTCCAGAAAAGGTCTGAACCATCTGGTGTATGAGATCGTGGATAATGCGGTGGATGAACATCTGGCAGGGGAATGTGACCGGATCCAGGTGTATCTGGAAAAGGATGGTTCCGCCACAGTCATCGATAATGGCCGGGGTATTCCGGTTGGCATGCATGAGAAGGGAATGCCTGCAGAGCGTCTGGTATTTACCACACTCCATGCGGGAGGAAAATTCGATAACAGCAATTATAAGACCAGTGGCGGCCTGCACGGCGTAGGTTCTTCGGTGGTGAATGCGCTGTCTGTTTATCTGGATGTGAAGATCAGTCGGGAAGGATATGTGCACCATGACCGGTTTGAACGGGGAGTTCCGACCATTGATCTGGTGAATGGACTTCTCCCTACACTGGGAAAGACCAAAGAGACCGGAACCTGCATTAATTTCTTACCGGATCCGGAGATTTTCGAAAAGACGTATTTCTCTGCAGATGAGATCAAAAGCCGTCTTCATGAGACGGCTTATCTGAATCCTGCTCTGACCATCATCTTTGAAGACAGAAGACAGGCAGAGCTGGATCATGAAGAATTTCATGAATCAGATGGCATTCTGGGATTTGTGAAGGATCTGAATAAGAATAAAGAACTGGTAAATGAAGAACCAGTGTATTTCAAGGGAGAAAGTGACGGGATTACTGTGGAATGTGCTATTCAGTATGTGAATGAGTTCCATGAGAATGTGCTGGGCTTCTGTAACAATATTTACAACGCAGAGGGTGGTACTCACCTGACCGGTTTCAAGACGGCATTTACCGGTATCATGAATACCTATGCCAGAGAACTTGGTATCCTGAAAGAAAAAGATGTGAACTTTACCGGAGCGGATATTCGAAATGGTATGACAGCGGTGGTATCCATTAAGCATCCGGCGCCACGGTTTGAAGGTCAGACGAAGACCAAGCTGGATAATCAAGATGCTTCTAAAGCTGTGGCCAAGGTAGTCAGTGATGAAGCGGTACTGTATTTTGACCGTAACCTGGAAGTACTGAAGCAGGTCTTAAGCTGTGCAGAGCGTGCTGCCAAGATTCGTAAGACTGAAGAAAAAGCCAAGACGAATATGCTGACGAAGCAGAAGTATTCCTTTGATTCCAATGGTAAGCTGGCGAACTGTGAAAGCAGAAAGCCGGAACTGTGTGAGATCTTTATCGTAGAGGGAGATTCGGCGGGCGGTTCAGCCAAGATGGCAAGAAATCGAAATTATCAGGCAATCATGCCGATCCGGGGAAAGATTCTGAACGTGGAGAAAGCCAGCATCGATAAAGTATTGGCCAATGCTGAAATTAAGACCATGATCAATGCATTTGGATGTGGATTTTCAGAAGGATACGGCAATGACTTTGATATTACAAAGCTGCGTTATGACAAGATTATTATTATGGCCGATGCGGATGTGGATGGCGCCCATATCAGCACTCTGCTTTTGACATTATTCTATCGTTTTATGCCGGAACTGATCTTTGAAGGCCATGTCTATATTGCCATGCCACCTCTTTATAAGGCTATGCCGGCCAGAGGAAAAGAAGAATATCTCTATGATGATAAAGCACTGGAAAAGTATAGAAAGACACATAAGAATTTTACTCTTCAGCGATACAAAGGTCTGGGTGAAATGGATGCAGAACAGCTGTGGGAGACGACACTGAATCCAGAGACCAGAATTCTGAAACGGGTGGAGATCGAGGATGCTCGTATGGCTTCCAGCGTAACGGAGATGCTGATGGGGTCAGAAGTTCCGCCAAGAAGAGCCTTCATCTATGAACATGCACAGGATGCAGAACTGGATATCTGATAAAGTATAGATAACTTACACGAATTTGCAAAGAAAGAGGTAGTGTGAATATATGGAGAGAACAGGAGAACAGATCATTCGTACCGAATATTCGGAAGTGATGCAGAAGTCTTACATCGACTATGCCATGAGTGTTATCATATCCAGAGCACTTCCGGATGTCCGGGATGGATTAAAACCGGTACAGAGAAGAACTCTGTATGATATGTATGAATTGGGTATCCGCTATGATCGGCCTTATCGAAAAAGTGCCCGTATTGTGGGAGATACTATGGGTAAGTATCATCCTCATGGTGACAGCTCGATTTATGACGCACTGGTGGTGATGGCACAGGAATTCAAAAAAGGACTGCCTTTGGTAGACGGACATGGTAACTTCGGTTCCATCGAAGGAGACGGGGCAGCGGCTATGCGATATACGGAGGCCAGACTGCAGAAGATCACCCAGGAGGCATTCCTGGGTGACCTGGACAAAAACGTAGTGAAGTTTCTGCCGAACTTTGATGAGACGGAAAAAGAACCGGAGGTGCTTCCGGTACGTCTGCCGAATCTTCTGGTCAATGGATCAGATGGTATTGCGGTTGGTATGGTGACCAGCATTCCGCCTCACAATCTGGGAGAAGTGATCGATGCGGTGATTGCCACGATCAAAAATGGCGACATTACCACAAAAGAACTGATGAAATATATCCAGGGACCGGATTTCCCGACCGGAGGACTGGTAGTCAATAAAGATGACCTGCTGGAGATATATGAAACAGGAACCGGCAAGATTCGTCTGCGTGGAAAAGTGGAAGTGGAACAGACGAAGGGCGGAAAAGAGAATCTGGTCATTACGGAGATCCCGTACACCATGATGGGAGCGAATATTGGCAAGTTCTTAAATGATATTGCGAATCTGGTAGAGTCAAAAAAGACCACAGATATCACAGATATTTCCAACCAGTCTTCCAAAGACGGTATCCGTATTGTACTGGAGCTGCGCAAGAATGCGGATGTGAAGAATCTGATCAATATGCTCTATAAAAAGACCAGGCTGGAAGATACCTTTGGAGTGAATATGCTGGCGGTGGCAGAAGGCAGACCGGAGACTTTGAGTCTGAAGCGGATTATTGAGCATCATATTGATTTTCAGTTTGAAGTCAATACAAGAAAATACCAGACTTTATTAGATAAAGAACTGCACAGGAAAGAGATTCAGGAAGGTCTGATCAAGGCCTGTGATGTGATTGATCTGATTATCGAGATCCTGCGAGGCAGCAAGAGCCAGCAGCAGGTAAAGGACTGCCTGGTACTGGGCGTGATAGATGGAATCAAGTTCAAGTCCAGAGCATCCAGGAAGCAGGCAGAGCAGCTGAAGTTTACAGAAGCCCAGGCGGCAGCAATTCTGGAAATGCGCCTGTATAAGCTGATCGGACTGGAGATCGAGGCACTGCAGAAGGAATACGAGATCACACTGGAACATATTGAGACCTATCAGGATCTGTTGAATAACTATGATTCCATGGCGAACCTGATTGTAAAAGAATTAAAAGCAATCAAGAAGGAATATGGCAGAGAGCGCCGGACGGTAGTGGAGAATGGCGAAGAAGCTGTTTACGAAGAAAAGAAAGCAGAAGCCATGGAAGTGGTATTCCTCATGGATCGTTTCGGCTATGCCAGAACCGTGGATCCGGCTGTTTATGAGAGAAATAAAGAAGCAGCGGATGCAGAAAGCAAGTATGTGCTGTTCTGCATGAATACGGATAAGCTTTGTGTCATGACCGATACGGGAAGTCAGCATCTGTTAAAAGTCATGGATGTGCCATATGGCAAGTTCCGTGATAAGGGCAAGCCGATTGATAATATCTGTAATTATGATGGTAAGACGGAACGAATTATTTTTGTAGATACTCTGCAGAAAGTAAGAATGTCAGTACTGATTTTTGTTACGGAAAAGGGAATGATCAAGCAGGTAGAGGGTACGGAATTTGACGTAGCCAAACGTACCATTGCAGCAACGAAGCTGGGAGAAGAAGATAAAGTAGTATCGATCGCAGCTTT
The DNA here is from genome assembly GCF_025567005.1 of Muricoprocola aceti. Taxonomy (NCBI): domain Bacteria; kingdom Bacillati; phylum Bacillota; class Clostridia; order Lachnospirales; family Lachnospiraceae; genus Muricoprocola; species Muricoprocola aceti. The sequence continues at coordinate 19,030 of NZ_JAOQKE010000010.1, read as the reverse complement.
GGGAGAAGCGCAGACCTGTGTATTTCGCAGCCATCAGGGTATGTGCCTGCGAATTGCCATCAGTGAGATACCACAGAAGAAGAAAGCGGCGATTGGCGTTCGCGGTATGAAACTGGACGGAGAGGACCGAATTGAAGAGGTATACTATCCGGACAGTGAAAAGGATAAAGTCATTTACTATAAAGAAAAAGAAGTACATCTGGATAAGTTAAAGATCGCAGGTCGCGATACGAAAGGAACGAGGATCCGAGTATGAATTTACTGACCATAGAACATCTGACGAAAGCGTATACGGAACGAAAGCTGTTTGATGATACAGATTTCAGTATTCAGGAAGGAGACAAGATCGGAATCATTGGCATCAATGGAACCGGCAAGTCTACGTTGCTGAAGATTCTTGCCGGACAGGAAGAACCGGATGTGGGGAAGGTGACAAAAGGAAACAAGGTACAGATTCGCTTTCTGACACAGCAGCAGACTTTCCCAGAGCATATGACAGCGCTGGAGGCAGTGATGGAAGGCAATCAGAATGAATGGAATGCCTGGACGCTGGAAAGTGATGCGAAAACCATGCTGAACCAGCTGAAGGTACCGAACTTTGACCAGCCAATGAGTGAACTGTCCGGCGGACAGAAAAAGCGTGTGGCACTGGCACAGGTATTGTTATCTGAAGCGGATATCCTGATTCTGGATGAGCCGACCAACCATCTGGATAATGCCATGTCTGAATGGCTGGAAGATTATCTGACGAATTCCAAAAGTGCGGTGGTGATGGTTACTCATGATCGTTATTTTCTGGACCGGGTATCCAACCGGATCGTGGAACTGGATAAGGGGAAGATTTATACTTATCCGGGAAATTATTCAGAATTCATTCGTCTGAAAGAGGCGAGGCAGAATATCGAGATTGCATCAGAGCGGAAGCGCCAGAGTATGCTTCGTACCGAACTGGAATGGCTGGCCAGAGGTGCCAGAGCCAGATCTACCAAGCAGAAGGCCCATATTCAGCGTATTGAAGAGATGCAGGCACAAAAAGGGCCAGTGGAGGATTCTGTCATCGAGATGAGTTCTGTCAGCACCAGAATGGGACGAAAGACCATTGAACTGGAGAACGTGTCAATGGCCTACGGCGACCGGGTGCTGTTCCGGGACTACAGCTATATTTTCCTGAAAAATGACCGCATCGGCATCATAGGAGAAAACGGATGTGGAAAAAGTACTCTGTTGAAAATTATCGTAGGAGAAGAACAGCCGAAAGAAGGAACAGTCACGATCGGTGATACTGTGAAAATCGGCTATTTTTCCCAGGACAGCCGAAAAATGGATGAGAATATGCGCGTGATCGATTATGTCAAAGAAGTGGGAGAATATATCACCACTACAGAAGGCAAGATCACGGCGGCTATGATGCTGGAACGATTTTTATTTGATGGTAATATGCAGTATAGTCTGATTGGAAAATTATCCGGCGGGGAACGCAGAAGACTGCAGCTGCTCCGTGTATTGATGAGTGCTCCGAATGTACTGATTCTGGATGAGCCGACAAACGATCTGGATATTCAGACTCTGACAATTCTGGAAGATTATCTGGATCATTTTGATGGCATTGTGATTACGGTATCCCATGACCGTTATTTCCTTGACCGGATTGTGCGACGGATCTTTGCCTTTGAAGAAAATGGGCATATCCGGCAATATGAAGGTGGTTACAGCGATTATCTGATTGCCTTTGAACGACGCTATGGTCAGGAGCCTGGTGGATGGAAGAACACATCAGTTCAGAAAAAAGCAGACACCCTTTCGGTCAGAGAACAGAAAAATGCAGGAAGAAAGCAGCCATCGAAGTTAAAGTTCAGCTACAAAGAACAGCGGGAATTTGAGACGATTGAGAGTGATATCGAAGAACTGGAAACGAAAATTGCTGATCTGGAAGCAGAGATGATGGCCAATGCCAGCAGCTACGGAAAGCTGTCAGATCTGACAAAAGAAAAAGAAGAGACAGAGGCACTTCTGGAACAGAAAATGGAGCGCTGGGAGTATCTGACAGAGCTTGCTGAGAAAATTGAGGCACAAAAAAGCTGAAAAACTCTTGTTTTTTTGAAAAAAGCGTGTTATGATAACAACGATATATGTAACTGACGTGAATGAGTGGACGAAAAGTTCACTCATTCTTTTATGTTTCAGTTGAAAAATAAAGGAGGAGAGACAGGTCGAATGACAAAACGAGAAGAATATGAACAGAAGACAGAAGAGATTCTGCAGCCAATCGTGGATGCCAACGGATTTGAACTGGTAGATGTGGAGTATGTGAAAGAAGGCGGTACCTGGTACCTGAGAGCATATATCGATAAGCCGGGTGGAATTACCGTAGATGACTGTGAACTGGTAAGCAGAGCAGCAAATGATATTCTGGATGAGAAGGATTTTGTAGAAGATTCTTATGTATTCGAGGTAAGCTCTCCTGGTCTTGGAAGACCGCTGAAGAAAGAAAAAGACTTCGCCAGAAGTATCGGGGAAGAGGTGGAGATCCGCACTTTCCGCCCGATTAACAGACAGAAAGAATTTATCGGCATACTGGAAGCATACGATAAAGAAACCGTAACCATTGAGCTTGAAGAGGAAGAAAAGATGCAGATCAACCGGTCTGACATAGCGTTGATCCGGCTCGCATTTGATTTTTAAGGAGGAATGAGGAAAATGAACAGCGAATTAATCGAAGCATTGGATATTCTGGAGAAAGAAAAAAATATCAGCAAAAGCACTTTACTGGAAGCGATTTTACAGTCTCTGCTTCAGGCATGTAAGAACCATTTCGGAAAAGCAGACAACGTAAAAGTAACCATCAATCCGGAAACCGGAGATTTCACTGTTATGGCTGCCAAGACAGTAGTAGAAGAGGTAGAAGATCCGGTAACGGAGATCAGTCTGACAGATGCAAAGATGAAAGACTCCAAGTATGAGCTGGGTGATATCGTAAATGTAGAGATCAAATCCAAAGAATTCGGACGTATTGCTACTCAGAATGCAAAAAATGTGATTCTGCAGAAGATCCGTGAAGAAGAGAGAAAGGTACTGTACAATGAATACTACAGCAAAGAAAGAGAAGTAGTAACCGGTATTGTGCAGAGATATCTGGGAAGAAATGTCAGCATCAATCTTGGTAAAGTAGATGCTATTTTAAATGAAAACGAAATGGTTAAAGGTGAGACATTCAAGCCAAACGAGAGAGTAAAAGTCTATGTACTGGAAGTAAAAGATACACCAAAGGGACCGAAGATCCTGGTATCCAGAACCCATCCGGAACTGGTAAAACGTTTATTTGAGAACGAAGTAACCGAAGTAAGAGATGGTACAGTAGAGATCAAATGCATTTCCAGAGAAGCTGGCAACAGAACCAAGATGGCAGTATGGTCTAATGATCCAGATGTAGATCCGGTAGGAGCGTGTGTTGGTGTAAACGGTGCCAGAGTCAATGCAATTGTGGATGAACTCAAAGGTGAGAAGATCGATATCATTAACTGGGATGAGAATCCTGCAATTCTGATCGAGAATGCATTAAGTCCTGCAAAAGTTATCTACGTTGCAGCAGATAATGATGAGAAGACAGCCAAGGTAGTAGTTCCTGATTATCAGTTATCTCTTGCAATCGGTAAGGAAGGACAGAACGCGAGACTGGCAGCAAGACTGACCGGCTTCAAGATTGATATCAAGAGTGAGACACAGGCTATCGAGGCAGGCGATTTCGAAGCATATGATGAAGATGAGTATTACGAAGACGGATACGATGAATACTATGAAGAAGAACCGACTGCTGACGCAGAAGCTCCGGCAGAATCATCAGAAGAATAAGGCAGGAGTGAGTATATGAGTCAGGCAAGAAAAATCCCTATGCGCAAATGCATCGGGTGTCAGGAAATGAAGAGCAAAAAAGAGATGCTGCGCGTCATCCGGACACCGGAGGAAGAACTTGTGATTGACACAACAGGACGTAAGAACGGACGGGGAGCATATCTTTGCAAACAGTCCGCCTGTTTTGAAAAAGCGTGTAAAAATAAGGGACTGGAACGTTCACTGAAGATGAATATTCCGGCGGAAATATATGAAAGTTTGAAGAAGGAGATCGAGCAGATTGAAGCAGAATAGAGTACTCTCTCTCGTAGGTTTGGCAACGAAGGCCGGTAAAACCGTGAGCGGTGAGTTTTCTACAGAAAAAGCTGTGAAGACTGGAACTGCATATCTCGTCATTGTTTCAGATGAGGCCTCTGATAATACAAAAAAGAAGTTCAGGAATATGTGCGATTATTATCAGGTTCCCGTATATTTTTACGGTACGAAGACAGAACTGGGGGGAGCTATGGGAAAAGAATTCCGAGCATCCATGGCAGTGACCGATCAGGGTCTTTCCGATGCAATCAGAAAGCAGTTAACATTGGCTAACGGAGGTAGTGAGTATGTCAAAAATAAGAGTATATGAATTAGCAAAAGAATTAGGTAGAGATAATAAAGAAATCATCAACTGTCTGACAGCAAACGGCATTGAAGTAAAGAGTCATATGAGTGTGCTGGAAGAGGATCAGATACAGACGGTAAAACGTCAGGTACCGGTAAAAGAGGTTGTAAGAAAGCCGGCTGCAGAAGCAGCACCTGCAGCAGAAGCTGCAAAGACAGGGGAAGCACCGAAGAAAAAGAATATTTCCAGAGTCTTCCATTCTCAGAACAGCCGTACCGGAATTCAGAGACCATCCGGTATGCGTACACAGGGACAGCGTCCGGCAGCAGGCAGCAGACCTGCTGGACAGCGCCCGGCAGCGGCACCACAGAATCGTCCGGCAGCTGCAAAGCCAGCTCAGACAGAGGTAAAGCCGGAAGCACCGGTACAGAATACAGAAAAAACTGTAGCTGCTGCAAATGCAGTGAAACCGGCGGTACAGGCTTCTGCAGCTAAGGTGGCAGTACCAAAAGCAGAAAGTCAGACAAAGCCAGCAGAACCGGCAAAAGCAGAGAATACCAGAAATGAAGAGACCTCCAGAGGGGATCGTCAGAACTTCAGAAACAACAACAATAATAACCGCGGCGGTCAGGGAAGAAACTTTGGAGACAGAGATAATAACCGTGGAGGTCAGGGAAGATCTTTCGGAGACAGAGATAACAACCGTGGAGGCCAGGGAAGAAGCTTTGGAGACAGAGACAATAATCGTGGAGGCCAGGGAAGATATTTCGGAGACAGAGATAATAACCGCGGCGGTCAGGGAAGAAGCTTTGGAGACAGAGACAACCGTGGTCAGGGAAGAACTTTTGGTGATAAAGACGGAAGAGACAGCAGAGATAACAGAGGACAGGGACGCAGCCAGGGAAGAAACGGTGGCGGACGTGCCATGGCTCAGCCAGAGATCGCAAGCAAGCCGGTAACCAAAGAGTCCCGTATCCGTGCAGAAAAAGAAAAATATAACAAGCATGACAAGTTCGACAGAGAAGAGAAGGGACAGGGACGTTCCGGACAGAAGAATAATCCTCAGAAGAATGAAAAGAAAGCAGGAAGATTCATCAAACCGGTAAAACCAGTAGAAAAACCGGTAGAAAAGAAAGAAGATGAAATCAGAACCGTAACACTGCCAGACAGTATGACCATTCGTGAACTGGCAGATATTCTGAAGATTCAGGCAGCAGCTATTGTGAAGAAGCTGTTCCTGCAGGGAACTATGGTAACCGTAAATCATGAGATTGACTATGAAACTGCAGAAGAGATCGCACTGGAATACAACTGTATTGCAGAGCATGAAGTGAAAGTAGACGTCATAGAAGAACTGTTAAAAGAAGAGGATGATCCAGAAGATACACTGGTAAGCAGACCGCCTGTTGTCTGTGTTATGGGTCACGTTGACCATGGTAAAACATCTATTCTGGATGCCATCCGCCATACCCATGTAATTTCCAGAGAGGCCGGTGGTATTACACAGCACATTGGTGCTTACATGGTTGAGGTAAACGGACAGAAGATTACTTTCCTGGATACCCCTGGACATGAAGCATTCACCGCTATGCGTATGCGTGGTGCCAATGCAACGGATATTGCAATCCTGGTTGTAGCAGCCGATGATGGTGTAATGCCACAGACCATCGAAGCAATCAGCCATGCAAAGGCAGCAGGTGTTGAAGTGATCGTTGCCATCAACAAGATTGATAAGCCGGCAGCGAACATCGACAGAGTAAAACAGGAACTGGCAGAACATGAACTGGTTCCGGAAGACTGGGGTGGAAATATCGTATGTGTACCAGTATCTGCTCATACCCATGAAGGTCTGGATACACTGCTGGAAATGGTTCTTCTGACTGCTGAAGTAGCGGAACTGAAGGCCAATCCAAAGAGAAAAGCAAGAGGTCTGGTCATTGAGGCTGAACTGGATAAAGGTAAAGGTCCGGTTGCTACCGTGCTGGTACAGAAAGGTACTCTCCATGTAGGAGATATCGTGGCAGCAGGCGCAAGCTATGGTAAGGTTCGTGCTATGATGGACGACAGAGGAAAACGTGTCAAAGAAGCAACACCATCTACACCAGTAGAGATTCTCGGACTTTCCGATGTACCAAATGCAGGAGAAGTATTCGTTGTATGCGAAAATGAAAAAGCGGCAAGAAGTTTCTCAGAGACATTCATCAGCCAGAGCAAAGAAAAGCTTCTGGAAGAGACCAAGTCCAAAATGTCTCTGGATGATCTGTTTACACAGATTCAGGCTGGTAACTTAAAAGAACTGAACCTGATTGTAAAAGCCGATGTACAGGGATCCGTAGAAGCGGTAAAACAGAGCTTGGTAAAACTCAGCAATGAAGAAGTAGCAGTAAAAGTGATCCATGCAGCAGCAGGTGCCATCAATGAATCCGATGTCAGCCTGGCAGCAGCATCCAATGCAATTATCATTGGATTTAACACACGTATTGATTCCGGTGCCAAGGCAACCGCAGAGCGTGAAAATGTAGACGTGAGACTGTACCGTGTCATCTACGATGCAATCAACGATGTAGAAGCGGCTATGAAGGGTATGTTAGATCCGGTATTTGAAGAAAAAGTTATCGGTCATGCAGAAGTGCGTCAGACATTCAAGGCATCTGGTGTTGGTACCATTGCAGGTGCTTATGTACTGGATGGTGTATTCCAGAGAGGTTGTTCCTGCCGTATCACCAGAGACGGAGAACAGATCTTTGATGGAGCACTGGCATCTCTGAAGAGATTTAAAGATGATGTGAAAGAAGTAAAAACAGGATATGAATGTGGTCTTGTATTTGAAAAATTCAATGACATCAAGGAATTTGACCAGGTAGAGGCTTATACTATGGTAGAAGTACCACGATAGGAGCAGCCTGGGTACCTGGAGAAATGGAGCAATTATGAGAAAAAACAGCATAAAGAATACGCGGATTAACAGCGAAGTGCAGAGAGAACTGGCTAATATTATCCGTGGAGAGATCAAAGATCCACGTATTCATCCGCTGACCTCAGTGGTTACGGCAGAAGTAGCGCCGGATCTGAAGACATGTAAAGCATATATCAGTGTGCTTGGAGATCAGGAAGCGCAGAAAAAGACGCTGGAAGGTCTGAACAGTGCAGTCGGCTATATCAGACGTCAGCTTGCCAGAAACCTGAATCTCAGAAATACACCGGAGATCCGATTCATAATGGATCAGTCTATTGAATATGGTGTTCATATGTCAAGGCTGATTGATGAAAATCATGTGGAAGAATCCGGGAGGGATGAGGATGATCAAGACGAATAACATCAGGGAAGAACTGAATGGAATCACAACAGTAGCCATATCCGGCCATATCCGGCCGGACGGTGACTGTGTCGGTTCCTGTATGGGACTGTATTTGTACTTAAAAGAGAACTTTCCACAGCTGAATAAGATCGATGTCTATCTGCAGGAGATACCGGAGAGTTATCACATCATCAGCGGCACAGAGGACATCCATCATAACTGTGACAGCGATGAGATCTATGATCTGTTTATTGCGCTGGACTGTGGAGATCTGGGACGTTTGGGCGAATCTGTAAAGTATTTTCAGACAGCCCGCCATACCCTTTGCTATGATCATCATGTGAGCAACAAGGGATTTGCCGATACCGATTATGTGGATCCGGCTGTCAGTTCGACATCAGAACTGGTCTATCATGTGATGGATCCGGAAAAGATCACCAAAGAGACTGCAGAAGCGCTGTATATGGGGATTGCCCATGATACCGGAATCTTTCAGTATTCCTGTACCTCTCCTCATACCATGGAAGTGGCGGCAGAGTTGATGCGCAAAGATATTGACTGCAGTTATATTATTGACACTACTTACATGGAAAAGACTTATGTGCAGAATCAGATTCTGGGAAGAGCACTGCTGGAGAGCATAATGGTTCTGGATGGCAGATGTATCATCAGTGCCATTAAGAAAAAAGATATGAAGTTTTACGGTGTGGAACCGTCAGATCTGGATGGCATTGTCAGTCAGATGAGACTGACCAGGGGCGTGGAAGTGGCTATTTTCCTGTATGAGACTAATGTACAGGAATATAAGGTCAGTCTTCGTTCCAAATCTTATGTGGATGTCTGTAAAGTAGCTCAGTATTTTGGCGGCGGTGGACATGTGCGTGCAGCCGGATGTACCATGCAGGGATCCATGCATGATGTGATCAATAATCTGACCCTTCATATTGAAAAACAGATGTAATAACAGGAGACGAGTGAAAAAATGATTCATGGCGTCATTAATATTTACAAAGAAAAAGGCTACACTTCCCATGATGTAGTGGCAAAGCTGCGGGGAATTTTAAAGCAGAAAAAGATCGGACATACAGGCACCCTGGATCCAGATGCGGAAGGGGTGCTTCCGGTATGTCTGGGAGCCGGAACCAGATTATGCGATATGCTGACAGATAAGGATAAGACTTACCGAACCGTTATGCTTCTGGGAAAAGAGACAGATACGCAGGATATTTCAGGAACAGTTCTGAAGGAAATGCCGGTGACCGTGACAGAAGAACAGGTGAAGGAAGCGGCAGAGAGTTTTATCGGGGATTACGAACAGATTCCACCGATGTATTCTGCACTGAAGGTAAATGGCAAAAAGCTCTATGAACTGGCCCGAGAAGGCAAGACCATTGAGCGGAAGGCCAGACCTGTAAAGATTCTGGAACTGACCATCGAAGAGATCGACCTGCCGAGAGTTACCATGACCGTGACCTGTTCGAAGGGAACCTATATCCGTACCCTGTGTCATGATATCGGAGAGAAGCTGGGAATCTGTGCCTGTATGGAAGAACTGACCCGTATCCGTGTAGGGATCTTTGAGATTCAGGACGCTCTGCGGCTTTCAGAAGCAGAAGAACTGCAGAAGAAGAAGGCAGAGGGAGAGAGTGTCAGTCAGGAACTCCTGGAGCATATTATTCCGGTGGATCAGATGCTGAAGCAGTATCCGGCTTTCGAGATGAAAAAAGGAATGGACAGATTTTTGTATAACGGAAATCCGTTATTTCCAAATCAGTTCACAGGAACATCAGCAGAAAAAAGGGCTTTCGGCTGGGTGCGTATATATGACTCACAGGAACATTTCTGTGGAGTCTACCAGTATGATATGCAGAAAAAACGTTATCAGCCGGTAAAGATGTTTTTAGACTGGCGAAATGAGAAATAGGAAAAAAAGGAACAGAACATGAAGTATATAGAAGGCTTAATGGACGATTATACCATGGACAGAGACAGCGCGGTGACACTGGGGAAGTTCGACGGACTGCATCTGGGACATCAGCAGTTAATCCGGCGGATCTGTGAGAAGGAAAAAGCAGGACTGGAGAGTGTGGTAGTAACCATCTGGCCGGATCCGAAGAATCCGGCACTGCTGACCAAAGGTGAAAAAAAAGAACTTTTAAAGAAGATGGGCGTATCCTGGTGGATCGACTGTCCATTCCTTCCGGAGATTTCTCATATGAGTTCGGAAGACTTTGTACGTGATATTCTGGTAAAACGTCTGCGGGCAAAATATATTGCAGTAGGTGAGGACTTCCGGTTTGGTTATCAGAGAAAGGGAGACTGCCATTTGCTGGAACAGATGCAAAAAGAACTGGGGTATACGCTGGAGATCGTTCCAAAGGAGATGTATCAGGAACGGGAAATCAGCAGTACCTACGTAAAAGATGCACTGGAAAAGGGAAATATGGAACTGGTCACAGAACTTCTGGGGTATCCTTATACAGTCAGAGGCGAGGTGCTTCATGGACGGAGGATCGGAAGAACCTTAGGAATGCCTACCACCAACCTGATTCCATCCGTGGGAAAGCTTCTGCCTCCCAATGGGGTCTATGCGACAAAGACTGTTCTGGAAGAAGGAATATTCAATGGCGTAACGAATATAGGATATAAGCCTACTGTGGGAGAATATTTCCGAGGCGTAGAGACCTATTTATTTGATTTTGAAGGAGATCTGTACGGAAAAGAAATTGAAGTGCAGTTGTATTCCTTTGAGAGACCGGAGCAGAAGTTCCCGGATCTGGATGAATTGAAAGCACAGATGCACAGGGATATCTGCTTTGGAAAAGAATATTTTAACAGTAAAGAGTGAAAAAAGATCAGAGCTGGCAATGTCATACCTTGACAGAGAGATTGGATCGGGTGTATGATTGGTGCCAATAAAGGGGAGTAACCTACGCTTAACAGTTTTGCGTTTGTGATATCGTCAGTACGATGGAAGCATCCGGTATCATAAGGAAATGGTGAGACTTTTATTGCATTTTTATGATGCGATAAGGGTCTCTTTTTTATTAAAGAGATCTTTATTGTAAAAAAATTAAGAAGAAGTGGAGAAAAATAATGGATTTAAGCAGACGATCGATGAAAAAAATTCGGGAACTGATTGTGTTTACTGCATTTCTCGTAGTTGCTTTATGGAAATTCGATGTAGTGATTGAAGTCTTAAAGACAGCATGGAAAATCGTGTTTCCTTTTGCGCTTGGTGGTGCAATTGCCTTTGTGATTAATGTGCCAATGAGTTTTCTGGAAAAGAAAATTCTCAGAAATATAAAAGAAGAAAATAAAACAGGCAAAAAAGCTGCGAGACCGATAAGTCTGCTCCTTACAATTATACTGGTGGCTGGTGTAATTGTATTGGTAATGTTTGGTGTGATACCTCAGCTAACACAGACAATGGGAAATCTGATGACAAGTATTTCGGATTTTATTCCACAGATGCAAAACTGGATCAGAGAATTTTCACATGATAATCAGGAAATTATGAAGCTGGTAGATCAACTGCAGTTTCAGCCTGATCAGGCAATTAAATGGGGGATAAGTCTTCTTGGAAGCGGCGCCGGAAATATGATGAATACGACGATGTCAGCAGTAGGTTCCATTGCCAGCGGATTAGCGACCTTTTTTATCGCGTTTTCCTTTGCCTGTTATATTCTTTTCCAGAAGGAAAGACTGCATTTGCAGGTAAGAAAAGTGATTTTTGCGTTTATTCCAAAACAAAAAGCAGATGCAATTCTTAAAATATGTTCCCTGACCTATCGGACTTTTGCACACTTTCTTGCCGGACAGTGTCTGGAAGCTGTGATTCTCGGAACTATGTTTGTCATTACGTTAAGTATTTTAAAAATGCCATATGCACTTTTAATTGGTATTTTGATTGCATTTACCGCATTGGTTCCTGTTTTTGGCGCTTTTATCGGCTGTGCAGTGGGAAGTCTTTTGATTTTTATGATAAATCCCAGACAGGCAGTTTTATTTATTATAGTATTTTTGTTTTTGCAGCAGATAGAAGGTAATCTGATCTATCCACATGTTGTTGGAGGATCCGTAGGACTGCCATCGATATGGGTACTGGCGGCAGTTACAATCGGTGGAAATCTCATGGGAATTGTAGGTATGCTTATTTTTATTCCGCTGGTATCGGTATTTTATACGATTTTCCGTGAATTTGTATATAGTCGTCTAAAAAAACAACATATAAAACAAGTGACAAGGACAGATGTGGTGGAATATACGGCAGAGGAAAGTGAATAAGGAAAAAAAGTACGCTGATCCATAATGGTGCGGTACAATTGCATCAGTACTTGACTTTTCTTAATGGCTGAAATATGATAGCTAAAGAAAAAAACAGGTGGTGAAAAAAATGCTGACAGCAAGTATCGTATTTATTGCGCTGGGAGGTCTGCTGGTTCTGGCAGGGTATTTCTGGCTGTTATCCATAGAAGGAAGACAGAAATACAAGGGAAAAACAACTGGTGTAGTAGCAGAGATTGTAGCGGGAGAACCAGATAGCTTTGGACGACAGGCAGGTATACATGATTATTTTTATCCAGTAATTACATTTTATGCGGATGGAATTCTTCATCGGGAACAATATGCAAAAGGAAGCAATCCCTGTCTGTATATGGTGAATGAAGAGGTACAGATACGTTATAACGAAAGAAAACCGGAAGAATTTGAACTATACAAAAATGATAAAAGAACAGAACTTGCCAGGACGATATATTATGCAGGATTTTTGTGTTGTTGTATCGGTGGAATATTCTTTATGATATTTGCAACAAGAGGTTGACGAAGCAAAAAGATCATGTTACAATGTTCGGGTATGAAATGAGCCGACACTCAGAGATAGGACACTCCGACCGTTTCTTAGTGTGAGGCGTTTAAAAATGAAAGGAGAAAGAATCATGATTTCAAAAGAAAAGAAACAGGCAATTATCGCTGAATACGGACGTAAAGAAGGAGATACAGGATCACCTGAAGTACAGATCGCAGTATTAACAGCAAGAATTCAGGAACTGACAGCTCATCTGCAGAGTAATCCTAAGGATCATCATTCAAGAAGAGGTCTTCTGAAAATGGTAGGTCAGAGACGTGGTTTACTGGCATACTTAAAGAAAACTGATATTGAAGGATACCGTGCTTTAATTGCAAAATTAGGAATCAGAAAATAATTTACATGGGGACGGGTAACCGTCCCCGTTGTTGTTCATGACAATAGAATATTCGCGGATCGTGTATTCTATTGCAGTAAAATGTTTTACAGACAACAGACACCGTAACACACAGACGGCAGAGAGCCGAGACCACTGAAAAGCGCATTTCCTGTAAGTGCTTTTTTCAGTCGTTTCGGAAGACTTATGCCGCTGTAACAACAAAAAGAAAAGGAGAATGACCATGTATAAGAGCTATTCCATGGAACTGGCTGGCAGAACACTGACAGTCGATGTAAATCGTGTAGCAAAGCAGGCAAATGGTGCAGCACTGATGCACTATGGTGATACCACTGTCCTTTCTACAGCAACTGCTTCCGAGAAGCCAAGAGAAGGAATCGATTTCTTCCCACTTAGCGTAGAATACGAAGAGAAGATGTATGCAGTAGGAAAGATCCCGGGAGGATTTAATAAGAGAGAGGGAAAGGCATCTGAGAATGCAATTCTGACCAGCCGTGTTATCGACAGACCGATGAGACCGCTGTTCCCGAAGGATTACAGAAATGATGTAACTTTGAACAATCTGGTACTCTCCGTAGATCCAGACTGTGCACCGGAGCTGACTGCTATGCTGGGTTCTGCAATTGCAACTGCGATTTCAGATATCCCATTTGACGGCCCTACAGCTACCACACAGGTAGGTCTGATTGACGGTGAATTCGTATTCAACCCGAACGCAGCACAGAAGGCAGTATCTGATCTGCAGCTGACTGTTGCATCTACCAGAGAAAAAGTCATCATGATTGAAGCTGGTGCCAATGAAGTACCGGAAGATAAGATGATTGAAGCAATCTTTGCAGCTCATGAAGTAAACCAGAAGGTTATCGCATTTATCGACACCATCGTAGCAGAATGTGGCAAACCAAAACACAGCTATACAAGCTGCGCAGTTCCAGAAGAGCTTTTCGAAGCAATGAAGAAGATCGTGACTCCGGAAGAGATGGAAGTGGCTGTCTTCACAGATGAGAAGCAGAAGAGAGAAGAGAACATCCGTCAGATTAAGGAAAAACTGACCGAAGAATTCGCTGATAATGAAGAATGGCTGGCTGTACTGGATGAAGCAGTTTACCAGTATCAGAAGAAGACTGTTCGTAAGATGATCTTAAAAGATCATAAGCGTCCAGACGGACGTCAGATCGACCAGATCCGTCCGCTGGCAGCAGAAGTAGATCTGATTCCAAGAGTACATGGCTCTGCTATGTTTACCCGTGGACAGACACAGATCTGCAATATCTGTACACTGGCTCCACTGTCAGAAGCACAGAAGATTGATGGTCTGGACGTGGCTGAGACAAGTAAACGTTATATGCATCACTACAACTTCCCAAGCTACTCTGTAGGTGAGACAAAGCCATCCAGAGGACCGGGACGTCGTGAGATCGGTCATGGAGCACTGGCTGAACGTGCCCTGGTACCGGTACTTCCGAGTGAAACAGAATTCCCATATGCCATCAGAACAGTATCCGAGACCTTCGAGTCCAACGGATCTACTTCTCAGGCAAGTATCTGTGCATCTTCCATGTCACTGATGGCAGCAGGTGTGCCGATTAAGAGTGCCGTGGCAGGTATTTCCTGTGGTCTTGTTACTGGCGAGACAGACGATGACTACATTGTACTGACAGATATCCAGGGACTGGAAGACTTCTTCGGAGATATGGACTTTAAGGTAGCTGGTACTCATAAGGGTATCACAGCAATCCAGATGGATATTAAGATCCATGGTCTGACTCGTCCGATCATTGAAGAAGCCATTGCCAAGACAAAGATTGCAAGAACCTACATTCTGGATGAAGTTATGGCAAAAGCTATTGCAGAGCCAAGAAGCAGTGTAGGAGAATATGCTCCAAAGATCATCCAGATCAACATTGATCCACAGAAGATCGGTGATGTAGTTGGCCAGAGAGGAAAGACCATCAACGCAATCATCGAACAGACTGGTGTGAAGATTGATATCACAGATGATGGTGCAGTATCCATCTGTGGAACAGATAAAGAAAAGATGGCAGAAGCTATGGATATGATTCGTATCATCACCACAGACTTCGAAGCAGGACAGGTATTCACAGGAAAAGTCATCAGCATCAAAGAATTCGGTGCATTCCTGGAATTTGCTCCTGGAAAAGAAGGAATGGTACACATCTCCAAGATCTCCAAAGAGAGAATTGACAAGGTAGAAGATGTACTGTCATTAGGTGATGTAGTGAAGGTTGTATGCCTTGGAAAAGACAAGATGGGCAGAATCAGCTTCAGTATGAAAGACATTGAACAGTAAGAATAGAAGAAAAATGAGGGCATCCGGAATGAACCGGTTGCCCTTTTTCAGATTAGACAAATAATTCATTATTTCCATTTTCCAGAGGAGAATAAAGCGATATACAGTACAAACAGCAGCAGGTTATGTGCAATCATACATCCCCAGGCAGCAATCAGTCCCAGCCCAAGAAGCTGGGTGCAGATGAAAGTTCCAACGATGCGCACACCCCACATACCGATGATATTGAAGATAAATGGAATCATGGTTTTTCCCAGTCCCTGCATCATTCCTTCCAGAACGATCGGTACGCCGTAAAATGGTTCTGACATGGCAACAATACGAAGCACAGTAGTTCCCAGAGAAAGTACCTGAGGATCATGTGTGAAGATTCCCATCAGGACTGGTGCAAACACAAAAAGCATACCTCCGGATACCAGCATCAGGCTGATTTCCATTGGAATAATGGTGTTGGAAAGCCGATGGAGACGTGCCTCATCCTGAGCACCTCTGGCATTGCCGGAGAGGGTAGCGGCTGCGGTTTGCATACCCCAGCCAGGAATGTAAAAGGCAGATTCTACGGTATTGGCGATGGTATGTGCTGCGGTAGACAGTTCTCCCAGTGAATTGATCATGGAAGCAAAAGCCACATAGCCCAAAGAAGTTGCAAAGCGCTGGAGCATATTTGGAAAAGCTACACGCAGGCAGGGCTTTAATACCTGTGGGTCCGGTCTGAGAGACTGGCCTTTTGGGGATACGGTATCGTGATGCCAGAGCTTCCAGGCAATCAAGATGCCGCCGCAAGTGTATGCAACAGCGCTGGCTATGGCTGCACCTTCAATACCCCATCCGGCTCCAGGAACAGTGAGAAGCCAGCTGCCAAGATACACGGAACGGGTATTGTAGATCAGGAGGAAATTCAGCACAATATTGATCACATTCATGGTGATGCCGGCAATCATAGGAGACCTGGCATCTCCGGCAGAGCGCAGTACGGTACCCAGAATAATATTCATGGTACGGAACAGCATTGGAGAATATAAAATCAGGAAATATCGTGCGGCCATATCCCGAATGGAAGGATCCACCCGCATCCATACCGGTACCAGATGACTGCATCCGCAGGTCAGAACCGTAAAGAAAATACCAGCCAGAACCGTAGAAAAAACAGCCTGTCCGGCTGCTTTTTTTGCCTGCAGGATGTTTCCTGCTCCAATTGACTGGGAAATATAATATAAAAATCCAATTCCAATAGCGGAGATCGTACTTTCAATCAGCCAGTTGATCGTACCGGTTGATCCCACCGCTGCAGTAGCCTGGGTACCAAGAGTACCCACCATAGCGGTATCAATGTATTGAACAGCCGTCTGCATAAACTGTTCCAGCATGGTCGGCCAGGCCAGAGAGAAAATCACCGGCAGCATGGCACGGTCAAAGTGAAATGGCAGACGGATAGAAGAAATCTTTTTATTCATATAGATTGTCCTTTGTAAGATAGATCATATTTTTGTGATATTCGATCAATCCATCCAGTTGCATTTCACCGGCATCGATCTGACTTAATTTGAGTAAGAAGTGATGCGGATACCGGACAGTTGTTTCGGCTGTGTCCAGTCCTCATCGGTAAATCCCTGAAAAAGTATGGACTGAAATTTTCTCATAAAACCCTCTTTTTTTGTGGTTATAACCACGGAATGAATAGATTTATTATATTATGATTGGCTCAGAAAAGAAAGGGGGAACCTGAAAATGATCCGAAAAATTATTCAGATGCAGATGACAGTGATTATCACAGATGGAAAAATAAAAGAAGTTGGTGTATACTATAAGAAATTGCTGAAGTAAATTGCAAAACAGCGAGAAAATAAAAATAGGGAGAACAAATACACATGAGTGAACAGACAAGACAGCCAAAGTGGTTGGACAATGCAGTGTTTTATGAGATTTATCCACAATCATTTCAGGATACCAATGCTGACGGTATCGGAGATATCGAAGGTATCATCCGACATCTGGATGATATCAGTGAGCTTGGATGTAACGCTATCTGGCTGAATCCATGTTTTCAGTCACCCTTTGGAGATGCGGGATATGATGTGGAAGATTACTGTCAGGTAGCACCGCGATATGGAACCAATGAAGATCTGGCACGGTTGTTTGAAGAAGCGCATAAAAAAGGTCTGCATGTGATTCTGGATCTGGTTCCGGGACATACCGCTGTGACGCACAGATGGTTCCGGGAATCTATGAAAGCAGAGAAAAATGAGTATACCGATCGGTATGTCTGGACGGACTGCGTGTGGGAATCACCAGATGGCATGGGCTGTATCCGAGGTATTTCTGATCGTGACGGCTCCTGTGCGGTGAACTTCTTTTCTCATCAGCCAGCATTAAACTACGGCTTTTACAAGCCAGATAAGCCATGGCAGCAGTCCTTTGATGATCCGGGACCGCAGGCCACTCTGGAAGCGATGAAAGACGTGATGCGTTTCTGGCTGAAAATGGGGTGTGATGGATTTCGGGTAGATATGGCAGGATCACTGGTAAAAAATGACGAAGAGGGAAAAGGAACCATTCGGCTCTGGCAGAATGTGCGGAAGTTCCTGAACGAAGAATTTCCGGATGCTGCAATGGTATCAGAATGGGGCGAGCCGGATAAATCCCTGCAGGGTGGTTTCCATATGGACTTTTTACTCCAGTTTGGTCCATCTCACTATATGGATCTGTTCCGTTGTGAAGAACCATTCTTTTCTTCCAGCGGAAAAGGAAATATTGCAGAATTTGTACATACTTATCAGAAAAATTATGAGAAATCAGAATGCAAGGGCCTGATCTGTATTCCGTCAGGCAATCATGACATGGCTCGTCTGGCACGTCGGCTGCAGGGAGATGAACTGAAAATTGCTTTTGCTTTCCTGTTATCCATGCCAGGAGCACCATTTATCTATTATGGAGACGAGATAGGCATGCGTTATGTGGAAGGATTAACCTCAGTAGAAGGTGGTTATGAACGTACTGGTTCCCGGTCTCCGATGCAGTGGGATGACAGTATGAATGCAGGCTTCAGCCATGCCCCGAAGGAGTGTCTCTACATCCAGCAGGATCCGGCAAAAGATCGTCCGACCTTAAAAGCGCAGAAACAGGATCCGGATTCTCTGTATCATGAGGTTCAGAAGCTGATTCAGATCCGTATGGCACACCCGGCTCTTCAGAGTAAGGGAGAGATTACCTATGTCTATGCAGAAGAAAATGCCTATCCACTGGCTTATGTAAGAAGCAGCGAAGAAGAAAATATTCTGGTGGTCATCAATCCGGCAGCCAGAACGGTGGAATTCCCATATGATGGACAGATTGGTGAAGTGCTCTATCAGTTTGGAAGAGGTTTGTCCAGTGATGGCAAAAAGATCACCATACAGGGCCAAAGTGTTGTATTTGTAAAAATATCATAACTATTATTTTACCTGGCTCTGAACAGTTACATCGATTTTAAGCTTTGAAATGACTGCATCGAAAAAAGATACAATAACATAACGAAAACAGAAATTCGCATAGCCGGCAGTATGCCAATTCAGCAGCGCAGGTAGACAACAAATTAATTTGTTGTCTCAGACTGTAGACAAAGCCCTGCTTTTGCAGGGTTTTGCTATTGTTGGAGCCGCTTTTCTGATATAATAAATATCAGAAGGGCGGTGTTTTTTTATGATGACGAAAAATACAGATAAAAAAAGAGAACAAATGATGATGTTTTCCATGGATGACATGGTACCTCAAAACCATATGCTGC
>NZ_JAOQKE010000001.1:321799-441227 GCF_025567005.1 Muricoprocola aceti | reverse complement strand
GCCTGCCAAGAGGAAAATACAAATTTATGAACTTTTTTTGGGAGAAGGAATTCGTGTAATCATTTAATGTGGATAACTTTCCTAAATTCATAAAAAATGTGTAAATATGTGAATTTACAAAATTGGCAGGTTATAGAATAAATTTACCTTTCAAAGCTGTCTCTGACTTCGGTGCATTGTGAAATATTACAAAACATGTTATGATAAAAAATAAAACTACCGATCTGAAAGAGGATATTATGACGACAATCGCAAAGATCAAGGAAATCGTGCTGCGATTTATGAAAAAAATGAAAAAAGACCGGGTCAGTGCAGCAGCAGCAGAATCTGCCTTTTTTGTGATCATGGGATTTGTTCCCTTTTTCATGCTATTGCTGACTTTGGTTCAGTATACAGAACTTTCACCGGAGATGGTGATGTCGATCCTGATGGAGATGCTGCCAGCCAGTTTTTATGACCTGATAGTGGATATTGTAAAAGATCTGTTTACCCAGTCCACAGCACTGATGTCCGGAACTGTGATTGCTGCGGTCTGGGCCACCAGCAGAAGCGTGCTGGCTATTACCAACGGATTAAATTCTGTGAGAAGCGTGGGAGAGAATCGGAACTACTTCTATATGAGAATGCGATCTGGTATTTATATTGTATTTCTGGTCATTGCCATCTTTATGTCTATCGTTATGCTGCTGTTTGGTAACTGGATTCAGGACAGATTGCTTCAATATATTCCAGTACTGGGAGAACTGACCGGGCTGATTATCAGTTTCCGTGCAGTGGCCTCTCTTGGAATTTTATCACTGATATTCTTATCATTATATACAGCACTGCCTAACTGCAAGATGTCTCCGATCCGACAGATCCCAGGAGCTGTTTTTACGGCAGCAGCATGGTCCATTTTATCCTATGGATTCTCCATCTATTTCAGTTATTTTGCACAGGGGAACCGGGTCAGTGTCTATGGCAGTCTGACGACCGTGGCCATGATGATGCTGTGGCTGTATTTTTGCATGTGGCTGTTATTTTTAGGAGCGGAAGTGAACTGTTATCTGGAATATCCGGATTCCTTTATTGATCAGTTGGAATAGCTAAGATGAGGGAACATAAAAATATACTTGACAAAAAAGAAAAGCCTGGTATACAATAACAAAAGATATTGGTAAAAATGAAAAGGCAAAGAAAGTGTTCAGTAGAACTTTATTTTCCGACAGAGAGAGGCAGTCATCGGCTGGAAGCTGGCTCAGGTTCAGATAAAGATTCGAATTTCACACTGGAGCTGCATTCCGGAAGAGATACAGTAAGGAATGACGTTTGTGCACGTTACGCATACCGAGTGCCTGTCAGATGACAGGAATCAGGGTGGTACCACGGATCATACAGCTTCGTCCCTATTTGGGATGGAGCTTTTTTATTACATAGGAAAAATCCCTATGTTTTTATCGTATGAGAGTTCCCGTATGAAGTTCAAAAAGAAGGAGAAGAAAAATGAAAGATAAACTGCAGGCGATCAGAGAAGAAGCCATGAGACAGATTGAACAGTCTGATGCACTGGAAAAATTAAATGATGTAAGAGTAGCATTTCTCGGTAAAAAAGGAGAACTGACTGCTGTATTAAAAAGCATGAAGGACGTTGCTCCGGAAGATCGTCCGAAGGTTGGACAGATGGTAAATGAGACCAGAGCAGCCATTGAGGAAGTACTGGATGAGACAAAGAAGAAGCTGGAAGCAAAAGCAAGAGAAGCACAGTTAAAGGCAGAAGTCATTGATGTCACACTTCCTGCAAAGAAGAATAACGTAGGACACAGACATCCAAATACCATCGCACTGGAAGAAGTAGAGCGTATCTTTATCGGTATGGGATATGAAGTAGTGGAGGGACCGGAAGTAGAATACGATGAATACAATTTCGAAAAATTGAATATTCCTGCAAATCACCCTGCAAAAGATGAACAGGATACTTTCTATATTAATAAGGAGATCGTACTGAGAACACAGACTTCTCCGGTACAGGCACGTATCATGGAAAAAGGAGAGCTGCCAATTCGTATGATCGCTCCGGGACGTGTATTTCGCTCTGACGAGGTAGATGCGACTCATTCACCATCTTTCCATCAGATAGAAGGTCTGGTAGTAGATAAGAATATCACCTTTGCTGACCTGAAGGGAACACTGGAAGAATTTGCAAAAGAACTTTTCGGACCAGAGACAAAGACCAAGTTCCGTCCACATCATTTTCCATTTACAGAGCCAAGTGCGGAAGTAGATGTAAGCTGCTTTAAGTGTGGCGGAAAAGGCTGCCGTTTCTGTAAAGGATCCGGATGGATTGAGATCCTGGGATGTGGTATGGTTCATCCTCACGTACTGGAGATGTGTGGTATTGATCCGAATGAATACACCGGATTTGCATTTGGTGTAGGTCTGGAACGTATTGCACTTCTGAAATATGAGATTGACGACATGAGACTGCTGTATGAAAACGATATCCGTTTCCTGAAACAGTTCTAGAGAAAGATAAGAGATCGAAAGGGGATTATTATGAATACTTCATTATCTTGGATCAAAGCGTATGTTCCGGAACTGGACTGTACAGCACAGGAATATACTGATGCCATGACATTAACAGGTACAAAAGTAGAAGGATTTGAAAGACTGGATAAGAATCTGGACAAGATTGTGATTGGCCAGATCGAGAAGATTGAGAGACACCCGGATGCAGATAAACTGATTATCTGCCAGGTAAATATCGGAACAGAGACCATTCAGATCGTAACCGGTGCTCCAAATGTAAAAGAAGGAGACAAGGTTCCGGTTGTTCTGGATGGAGGAAGCGTAGCCGGAGGCCATGATGGAAAGATGGCAGAAGACGGCATCAAGATTAAAAAAGGAAAACTTCGTGGAATCGAGTCCAACGGTATGATGTGCTCCATCGAAGAACTGGGATCCTCACGCGATATGTATCCGGAAGCACCGGAATATGGTATCTATATCTTCCCGGAAGATGCTGTTGTTGGAGAAAGTGCAGTAAAAGCACTGGGACTGGATGATGTGGTATTTGAGTATGAGATTACATCCAACCGTGTAGACTGCTATAGTGTCGTTGGCATTGCAAGAGAAGCAGCAGCTACTTTCCGTAAGCCATTCTGCCCACCAGTGGTGACTGCAACAGGAAATAACGAAGATGTACATGATTATGTAAAGGTTACTGTACAGGATCCGGAACTTTGCCCTCGTTACACGGCAAGAGTGGTAAAGAATATTAAGATCGCTCCTTCACCGGTATGGCTGCAGAGAAGACTGGCATCCTGTGGTATCCGTCCGATTAATAATATCGTAGATATTACCAATTATGTCATGGAAGAATATGGCCAGCCGATGCATGCTTATGACTATGATACTATCGCAGGTCATGAGATCGTGGTAAGAAGAGCTGGAAAAGATGAAAAATTTGTCACACTGGATGGTCAGGAACGTACCATGGATGAGAATGTCCTGATGATCTGTGATGGAGAAAAAGCCATTGGTATTGCAGGTATCATGGGTGGAGAGAATTCCATGATTACTGATGATGTAAAGACGATGATGTTTGAAGCAGCCTGCTTCGATGGAACCAATATCCGTCTTTCTTCTAAGAGAGTGGGACTTCGTACCGATGCATCTGGTAAGTTTGAAAAGGGACTGGATCCAAACAATGCGCAGGCAGCGATTGATCGTGCCTGCCAGCTGATCGAAGAGTTCGGCGCAGGCGAAGTAGTAGGCGGTATGGTAGATGTATATAGCAAGAAAAAAGAACCTGTCCGTGTGGCATTTGAACCGGAAAAGATTAATGCACTTCTGGGAACTGATATTTCCAGAGAAGAGATGCTGAAATACTTCGATAAGATTGAATTGGCCTATGACGAAGCAACAAATGAGATCGTGGCACCGACTTTCCGTCATGATATTTTCCGTACTGCGGACCTGGCAGAAGAAGTGGCCAGATTCTACGGATATGATAATATTCCGACCACTCTGCCAAAGGGAGAAGCAACCACAGGTAAGCTGCCGTTCTATCTGAGAATTGAAGAGACGGCAAGAGATATTGCAGAGTTCTGTGGATTCTCACAGGGATATTCTTATTCCTTTGAAAGCCCTAAGGTATTTGACAAGCTGCTGATTCCAGAAGGAGATCAGCTGCGTCAGGCAATCAGTATTTCCAATCCTCTGGGAGAAGACTTCAGTATTATGAGAACGATTTCTCTGAACGGAATGCTGAATTCTCTGGCGTTTAACTATAATCACAGAAATAAAAATGTAAGACTCTACGAACTGGGTAATGTATATCTGCCAAAGTCACTTCCACTGACAGAGCTTCCAGACGAGAGAATGCAGTTCACCCTTGGTATGTATGGAGAAGGTGATTTCTTCACCATGAAGGGAGTGGTAGAAGAGTTCTTTGAAAAAGTCGGACTTCGCAAACCTGCCAAATATGATCCAAATGCAGGCAAGCCATATCTGCATCCGGGACGTCAGGCCAACATCATCTACGAAGGAACCGTAGTGGGTTATATCGGAGAGGTACATCCTGCAGTAGCAGATAATTACGGTATTGGAGAAAGAACTTATGTGGCTGTACTGGATATGAAGAATATTGTATCTTTTGCAACTTATGACCGTAAGTTTGAAGGAATCGCAAGATTCCCGGCTGTTACCCGTGACCTGAGTATGGTAGTACCGAAGCAAATCCTTGCAGGACAGATTGAAGAAATGATCGCACAGCGTGGTGGAAAGCATCTGGAAAGCTATCATCTGTTCGACCTGTATGAAGGTGCGCAGATTGAAAAAGGATATAAGTCCATGGCTTATTCCATTACCTTCCGTGCAAAAGACAAGACACTGGAAGAGAGCGATATCGCTTCCGCTATGAAGAAGATCTTAAATGGTCTGGAATCCATGGGTATTGTACTGAGACAGTAGAATGTATGAATTGTGTTGCTGGTCACGGAGTGAACAGTAAATGAATTCCCGCCGGTATTTGATAAAAAATGCCGGCGGTACTTGCGTTTTTACAGGAAATTCTTTATGATAGCAGATGTGAGCGGAATATGGATGCCAGAAGCCATGTATGATAATCTGGCATATTGAAGCGTTGAGGTAGAAAATATGAAATTATATATTCTCCGTCATGGAGAAACAGACTGGAATAAAAAAAGACTGCTTCAGGGGAAGAGTGATGTCCCATTAAATAAAACAGGGCGGGCGCTGGCCAAAGCTTCTGCAGTGGGGATGAAAGAGATCCCGTTTGATCTGGTGATATCCAGCCCTCTTGAGCGGGCCAGAGAGACGGCGCATCTGGTGCTGGGAGAGCGGGAGATACCATTTATTCTGGATGAACGAATCGAAGAGATTGGATTTGGAGAGATGGAAGGAAAGCCGTGGAGAAAGACTGAGGATTTCCAGGGAGATGAGAACATCTATCAGTTCTTCAATCATCCAGATCTGTATCAACCACCGAAAGGTGCAGAGAGCCTGACTGATCTGGCAAAGAGATGCGCGGACTTTATGCAGGATATCTGTCACAGACCGGAACTGGAAGAAAAGACGATCCTGATTGCCACACACGGGGCAGCCACCAGGGGATTGTTAAACAGCTTGCGGGACTGGAAAATAGAAGATTTCTGGGGCGGAAGAGTAGCGCCGAACTGTGGAGTGGCTATAGTAGAGAGTCACCATGGACAGGCAAAATTAATTGCAGAGAATATTACGTATTATTAAAATAGAAAGAGGTATTGCATTGAAAACAGCAGATTTTTACTTTGATTTACCGCAAGAGCTGATTGCTCAGGATCCACTGGAGGATCGTTCATCTTCCCGTCTTATGGTGTTAGATCGAAAAACGGGAGAGATCGAACATCACATTTTCAAAGAGGTGATTGATTATCTGAATCCCGGAGATTGCCTGGTGGTGAATAATACAAAGGTCATCCCGGCCCGTCTCTTTGGAAGTAAAGAGGGAACCGAAGCCAAGATTGAGATTTTATTATTAAAAAGAAAAGAAAATGATGTATGGGAGACGCTGGTAAAGCCAGGGAAAAAAGCAAAACCGGGAACCATAATCTCTTTTGGAGATGGACTGCTGACAGGAGAGGTCATTGATGTGGTAGAAGAGGGTAACCGCCTGATTAAGTTTACTTATGATGGTATTTTTGAAGAGATCCTGGATCAGCTGGGACAGATGCCGCTGCCTCCATATATTACCCACCAGTTAAAGGACAAGAACCGTTATCAGACCGTTTACGCCAAGCATGATGGCTCTGCGGCTGCACCGACAGCTGGTTTACATTTTACATCGGAGCTTCTGGAAGCGATCAAAGCCAAGGGGGTAAACATTGCACATGTAACTCTGCATGTAGGACTCGGAACCTTCCGCCCGGTAAAGGTAGAAGATGTCACGAATCATCATATGCATTCCGAGTTCTATATCGTGGAAGAAGATCAGGCGAAGCTGATCAATGAGACAAAGCAGAGAGGTGGAAAGATCGTATCTGTGGGAACCACCAGCTGCCGTACCCTGGAATCTGCAACGGATGATCAGGGTGTTCTTCATGCAGGAAGCGGCTGGACGGATATCTTCATCTATCCGGGTTACCAGTTCAAGATGATCGACCGCCTGATTACCAACTTTCATCTGCCAGAATCCACACTGCTGATGCTGGTATCGGCACTGGCAGGGAAAGATAACATTATGGCAGCCTATGAAGAGGCGGTGAAAGAACGTTACAGATTTTTCTCCTTTGGAGATGCTATGATGATATTGTAATGAAATCCTGGCATTAATAGAAATAAAGAAATAGCATCCTGCTTTTGTCAGAGCAGGGATGCTACTTCTTGCTTTTCAGATTTAGAATTTCGATGATGAACAATCGATGCCTCTTATTGTATCAGTTTCTCTAATGTCTGATAGAATTCCGGATAGCTGATCTTTACGCATTCAGCCCCTTCTATCCTGGTTTCACCGTCTGCACCCAGTGCTCCGATGGCAAAGCTCATGGCAATGCGATGATCCAGATGGCTGTCGATTACAGCACCGTGAAGCGGATACCCGCCTTCGATGATCATACCATCGTCTGTAGCCTCGATATGTGCGCCCATTGCTTTCAGATTAGTGACAACGGTATCAATACGGTTACTTTCTTTAACCTTCAGTTCCTGTGCATCTTTGATGGTAGTGATACCTTCTGCAAAACAGGCCATGACAGCAATCATTGGAATCTCGTCAATCAGCGTTGGAATGATTTTACCGCCAATGGTAACACCTTTAAGAGAACTGCTTCGCACCAGCAGATCGCAGGTAGGCTCTCCACCACTGGTTTTTTCATTCAGAATAGTGATATCGCCGCCCATTTCTTTTGCAACCCGTAAAATTCCATCTCTGGTCGGGTTGATCCCCACATTTTTAATCAGGATTTCTGAATTTGGAATCATCAGCCCTGCGGCAAGAAAATAAGCGGCAGAAGAGATGTCACCAGGAACTTCGATCTTCATACCATTCAGATCTGGTTCTGGTTCAATGGTGGCTGTAGTGCCGGAAGACGCCACATGGGCACCAAATCCTGCAAGCATCAGCTCGGTATGGTTTCGGGAAAGAACCGGCTCTGTCACACTGGTAGGAGCATCTGCATAAAGGCCGGCCAGAAGCACGCAGGATTTTACCTGGGCAGAAGCCACCGGTGATTTATAAGGAATCCCGTGAAGCTGTCCACCGCAGATGCGAAGCGGTGCACAGTCATTTCCCTTCAGACTGGTGATATCAGCGCCCATCATAGATAATGGTGTTATGATACGCTTCATTGGTCTTGTCTGAATAGAGGCATCGCCGTTTAGAATGGTGGTAAAACGCTGACCAGCAAGAATGCCGGAGATCAGACGGGTGGTTGTACCACTGTTGCCGGTATCCAGAGTATCTGATGGCTCTGTAAGACCATGTAGACCCTTTCCGTGAATCAATATCCGCTGGGAAGTATTTTCAATCTCAATACCAAGTTTACGGAAGCAGGAAATCGTAGATAAGCAATCCGCCCCCTGTAAAAAATTAGTCACTTCGGTAGTCCCTTCGGCCAGGGAACCAAACATGACTGCGCGGTGAGAAATGGATTTATCTCCAGGAATGCTCACTTCACCTTTTAAAGAATTTACTTTTGTAAAAAACATAATCGACCTCTTTTCCTGTTAAACTTCGTATATCGTATACCGGTATCTGCGTAATTCTTCTACCGCGCATACTTTGGAATCGGCATCATAGAATTCGACCATAAGTACTGCATCCTCGAATTCACGGTTATGTACAATGCCAATATTTTTAATCGTGATGCCGCGGCTTGCAAGAATGGTTGAAAGGATGGCAATTCCACCAGCCTCATCCACCAGATCACAATATAAACGATGGCTTTTCTTAATCGGTCCGGCAGACAGATCAGAGAAAGAGTTCCGGTAATCTCTGGATTCCCGGAAAAGTGTATGGATGGCAGAGCCGTTTTTCTGTTCCAGGGCAACACGAATGTCTTCCAGATTACGAATGTAGTCGTTCAGCACTTTTAATATATTCTCAGAGTTGGTCATACAGATCTGTTCCCACATCTCCGGTGAGGAAGAGGCAATACGGGTGATATCTTTGAAACCGCCTGCAGCGACCATCCGCATCGTCTCGGAAGGAGTATCTTCATTGTGAACCAGATTCACCAGTGCAGCAGCAATCAGATGTGGAAGATGACTGATGGCACCGGTCACAAAGTCATGTTCATGATAATCCAGAACCAGCGGAAGTGCTTTCAGACTACGTACCAGTTCGACATAGGCTTCTACCGATTCCTTTGGAACCTTTGAAGTTGGAGTAACAATATAGTAAGCATTTTCCAGAAGATGCCGTTTGGCATTGGCAATACCGGTTTTTTCGGAACCGGCCATCGGATGACCACCGATGAACTGACCTTCCAGACCCAGATCGGCTACATGGGTATGAATATCAGTTTTGGTACTTCCGACATCAGTAAGAATACAGCCCGGCTGAATCAGAGGCTTCAAGATCTCCAGATAAGAAGCGTTGGCTTCCACCGGTGCACATAAGAAGATGTAATCACATTCTGAAAAACGGGCATCTACCTGATCACAGGCTATATCAATAATCTGTTCATTTAATGCGTAATCTATGGTAGCCTGGCTCCTGGTATGGGCGATGATCCGGGTGTCCGGATAATAGTATCGGATGGCTTTTGCGATGGAGCCGCCGATCAGCCCAAGACCAATAAAGCCAATGGTAAGTGGTTGTTTCATAAAAATAGATCCTTTCTGTGTTACGGGTTTTTGACCCTGACATCGTTTATTGTACTATTGCAGGCTTGCATATGTCAACGATTTTACGCTTTAAAGCACGAAAATCTTATAATATACATAACATACCTTTTTCAGAATATATTTTCGCACATGATAAGAATAATGTGGAGTTGCTAAATTCGTGCTAAATTGTGCGAATTGAATGCAAAATTTAGAAAATACTAATATAATTGTTGGGAAAATGAAAAAATAATATAGTAAAAATGAATAAATTACTTGAAAATATTTGGAATATTTAGTAAAATATACCCATGGTGCTGAAAGGCATAATGAATTCTTCATAGTGAGGTATCAATATATCTCAATAAACTAGAATTGGAGGAAGGCATATGAAGGTTTATACAACAGACAGGATCCGAAACGTGGTAATCTTAGGACATGGCGGATCAGGAAAGACCAGTTTGGTGGAAGCAATGGCTTACTTATCAGGAGTGACCAGCAGAATGGGAAGCATTTCTGAGGGAAATACAGTAAGTGATTATGATAAAGAAGAGATTAAGAGAAAATTCTCAATTAATACAACCGTAATGCCGATTATCTGGGGTGATATCAAGGTAAATGTACTGGATACACCAGGTTACTTTGATTTTGTTGGAGAAGCAGAAGAAGCAGCTGCTGCAGCGGATGCGGCAGTTATTGTGATTAATGGTAAGAACGGCGTAGAAGTGGGTACACAGAAAGCATGGGAACTGTGCGAGAAGTATAAGCTGCCTCGTATGTTTTTTGTATCAAATATGGATGTGGACAATGCCAGCTTCCGTCAGGTAGTAGAGGATCTGACAGAGCTTTATGGCAAAAAGATTGCGCCGATTCATCTTCCGATCCGTGAGAATGAAAAGTTTGTCGGATATGTTAACGTAGTAAGACAGGAAGGACGCCGCTGGCTGGAGAAGGGTGAAAAAGAGCCATGTGATATCCCGGATTACTCTATGGAATATCTGGAAAAATATAGAGAGAATCTGTTGGAAGCAGTAGCAGAGACATCAGAAGAATTTATGGACCGCTATTTTGCAGGAGAGACCTTCTCACCGGCAGAGATCATGGCTGCGCTGACGATGAATGTTGACGAATGCTCTATTGTACCGGTAGCTATGGGTTCCCCTGTGAATTTCCAGGGTGTAATCAATCTTCTGGATGATATTGTACAGTATTTCCCGAGCCCGGATAAGAGAACGATTGCCGGCATCAATATGAAGACCAGTGAGATTTATGAAGCAAATTATGACTTTGCAAAGGCAAAATCTGCATTTGTATTCAAGACCATTGTAGATCCGTTTATTGGAAAATATTCTCTTGTGAAGGTAGCATCTGGTGTTATCAAGAATGATGATCTGCTTTACAACGTAAACAGAGATGAAGAAGTGAAGCTGAATAAACTGTATGTGATGGAAGGCAGCAAGCCGATAGAAGTTCCGGAACTCCATGCGGGCGATATCGGTGCCATCGGCAAACTGAATGTCACCAGAACCGGAGACACTCTGGCAACTAAGAATACACCGATTCAGTATGCCGGTGTAGATACTTCCACACCTTATACATACAAGAGATACTTTGCAAAGAATAAAGGCGAAGAGGATAAGGTAGCACAGGCACTGGCTAAGATGATGCTGGAAGATCTGACCATGAAAGCAGTGAATGATGCAGAGAACAGACAGACACTGATCTATGGTATGGGCGATCAGCATATTGATATTATTGCCAGCAAGCTGCTGAGCAAGTATAAAGTAGAGATCGAGCTGGCAAGACCGAAGGTAGCTTTCCGTGAGACGATTCGCAAGAACTCTGATGTGGAAGCAAAATATAAGAAGCAGTCTGGTGGTCACGGACAGTATGGACACGTTAAGATGAGATTTGCCAATTCCGGAGATATGGAGACTCCTTATGTCTTCGAGCAGGTAGTAGTCGGTGGTGCAGTTCCGAAGAACTATTTCCCAGCAGTAGAAAAAGGAATTCAGGAATCTGTTCAGAGAGGACCTCTGGCAGCTTATCCGGTAGTAGGTGTAAAGGCTACACTTTATGATGGATCTTATCATCCGGTTGATTCTTCTGAAATGGCATTCAAGACAGCTGCGATTCAGGCATTTAAGAAAGGTTTCATGGAAGCATCACCGGTTCTTCTTGAGCCGATTGCATCCCTGAAAGTGACTGTTCCGGATAAATTTACCGGTGATGTTATGGGCGATCTGAATAAACGAAGAGGTCGTGTGCTTGGTATGAACCCAGATCACAAAGGCAATCAGATTATCGAAGCAGATATTCCAATGATGGAACTGTATGGCTATTCCACTCAGCTTCGTTCCATGACAGGAGGATCTGGTAATTTCGCATATGAATTCGCAAGATATGAACAGGCACCTTCTGATATTCAGGCAAAAGAAGTAGAAGCAAGAGCGAGCAAAGTAAAATCAATGGAGGAATAAAGAAAACGGATACAGGATGATATCCTGATTTCAAAGTGAAAATCATAATTCCCAAAAGAAGTAAAACTCCGCAGTACGATGATGCTGCGGAGTTTTGTTGTGGCAGCAGAATTCCTGCAGAAAAATACATAGATTTTCCGGTGCAGATAGGGTAAAATAGATAAAACAGAAACAGGGAAGGAAAGCGAATATGATGCAGGGGATAAAGGTGATAGCGGTGGCAGCGATGCTGGCATTTCACGGAGCAGCGGGCGGCACCGTTTATCATGAAGCACTGACAGTAGAGACGGACCAGAAAAAAGTTGTAAATCCTTATGAAAAAGGTGGCACTTATGAGCATATGAAGATAGTTTATAAGTTCGGCAAAAGAAGAGTCGTACTGACAGCAGAAGATGTTACGGACTGGGTAAGATACTGGCCGGATGGTCACTGGGATATTGATGATGACCGGATTGCGGAATATGTGGAAGGTCTTCAGAAGCATTTTGATACATGGAATCGTACAAAAGTATTTGAAACGACAGGAAAAAAGACGATCCGTTTAAAGGGAGATTATGGATGGAAGCTGGACAGAGAGAAAGAAGTGAAGGAGATTTCCAAACTGCTTCGAAGAAACGGAACCACGATACATCCTCTTCACTTTCTGACAGAGGCGGCATCTCGTGACAATTCTGTCAGAGATTATGGAGATTCCTATGTAGAAATCGATCTGAGCCGTCAGGTACTGTGGCTGTATGAACATGGAAAAGTGACTTTACGTACCGATATTGTATCCGGGATGATGAATACGAGCCGTCAGACTCCCGGAGGTATTTTTTGCGTGAAGTATAAGCAGTCGCCAGCAGTTCTGAAAGGAGCAGATTACCAGACACCTGTGTCATTCTGGATGCCGTTTAACAGGGGGATTGGCTTGCATGATGCTACATGGCAGCCGAGCTTTGGCGGAGATGCCTGTTATACAAGGGGATCTCACGGATGCATTAATCTGCCTTATGATAAGGCAGAAATATTATATGAAAAGATTGGGAAAGGATTTCCGGTGATTTGTTATTATTCCAACCCGGAAGATGAGTGAGTATGAATCAATATGATGTAGCACCGCTGGAGGGCATTACCGGCTATGTATTCAGGAATGTCCATCATCGGTATTTTCCGGGAGTGCGTAAATATTATATTCCGTTTATTGAACCAAAACCGAAGGCGAAGAAGATTTTTACCGGAAGAGAAATGGGAGATATTCTGCCGGAGCATAATGAGGGAATTCCGGTAGTGCCGCAGATTCTGACAAATAAATGGGAAGATTTTCTGTGGACGGCAGAACATCTGAAGAATTATGGTTACACCGAGGTGAACTGGAATGTGGGATGTCCTGCAAAGACGGTGGTATCGAAAAACCGTGGATCCGGTTTTCTGGCATTTCCAGACGAAATAGATGAATTTCTTTATCGGGTATTTGAAAAAACGAACCTGAAGATATCGGTAAAGACAAGAATCGGGAAGGAGGATCCGGAAGAGTTTGACAGACTTCTGGAGATCTATGAGAAGTATCCGCTGGAAGAACTGGTAGTTCATCCAAGAACCCAGAAAGATTTTTATGGGAATATACCGAATCTGGAAGTGTTTGCCAAAGCGGCAGCATGTCGGAAATTTCCGGTTGTATATAATGGAGACATTACGGATCGGCAAGATCTGGAAAGGATTCAGATGCGTTTCCCGGATATTACATGTTATATGATGGGAAGAGGAGTATTGCGCAATCCGCAGCTGACAGAGAATCTGCAGAAGAATACATTGCCGGATAAACAAAAGATATGGAATTTTATGAAAGAACTGGAAGAGTCCTATAGCACAGAACTGTCTGGGGAGACAGTGGTACTTTTTAAAATGAAAGAGATCTGGTGCTATATGATCAAACTGTTTGAAGATCCGGGGAAACTGTCCGGAAAACTGAAAAAAGCAAAGCGCCTTTCTGATTATGAACTGGCAGCAAAAAGTATTTTTGAGGAATGTCAGATCAAAGAACAGCATACAGAACTTTGATTTTGGCAGGAGGGTAAAGGATTTATGATTTCCATTCAGATTTCAGATGTAAAAGTATTTATGAATAAATTATTCCTGACAGAATATTTTGACGCATTTCTTCTTTCTGAAGCAAATTTTGTGACATTTAACACCTTTCATATTGACGGAACACTTCAGCATGCTTATTATTCCAGTGAAGAACAGGAGGAATACGGTATGAGTCAGATGAAGTATTCCAGATGGAAACAGGTA
Organism: Muricoprocola aceti; assembly: GCF_025567005.1. Lineage (NCBI taxonomy): Bacteria > Bacillati > Bacillota > Clostridia > Lachnospirales > Lachnospiraceae > Muricoprocola > Muricoprocola aceti. The sequence continues at coordinate 427,170 of NZ_JAOQKE010000001.1, read as the reverse complement.
CGTCCTTTTGCGTTAAGTCTGATTAAAGGGACGCATACCCCGCTGGAATTTAAAATTGTGTTCCGACTATCCCAGTCTAATGTGAAAAAGCTGCTGAATCAGAACGGAATTACCTCTTTCTCAGAAGCAGATGTAAATGGACTGTTTTTAAATCTTCATTTTTCAGGCGGAGCAATGCATTGTATTTCCGGTACATCCCTGTCTCTGTTTTCCATGGATAAAGCCGTTGAGCATGCGTGGGATGATGCGGTACAAAAATATCTGAATCCATTTAGATAAAAGTTTATAGAAATTTTATTAGCACTCACTACAGATGAGTGCTAATTTTTCCTTGACATCTCTATTTCCTGGTATTATACTCTTGTTAAATGGTAAGGGGAAAAGAACCCCATAAGATTATAACCAAATTTTACGAGAGGTGATTACTATGAACAAAACAGGAAGTCTTTCTATTAACAGTGAGAATATTTTTCCGATTATAAAAAAGTGGCTTTATTCTGACCACGATATTTTTATGCGCGAGCTGGTATCCAATGGATGTGATGCCATTACCAAGTTAAAGAAGCTGGCGCTGATCGGTGATTATACCCTTCCTGAAGATTATAAAGGAAAAGTAGAAGTGGTGATCAGTGCAAAGGACAAGACCATGAAGTTTATCGATAATGGTCTTGGTATGACACCGGAAGAGGTAGAAGAATATATTACACAGATCGCATTTTCCGGAGCAACAGACTTTATTGAAAAATATAAGGATAATGCTAATGGGGATGAGATCATCGGTCACTTTGGACTGGGATTCTATTCTGCATTTATGGTAGCAGATGAAGTACACATTGATACGCTTTCTTATAAAGAAGGTGCAGAACCGGTACATTGGGAATGTGATGGCGGTACCAGTTATCAGATGGAGACAGGGAATCGTACAACAGTTGGTACCGAGATTACGCTGTTTTTAAATGAAGAAAGTCTGGAATTTGCCAATGAATACCGTGCACGTGAAGTGCTGGAGAAGTATTGTTCTTTCATGCCGACTGAGATTTTCCTGACTAACGCAGATGCAGAGCCGCAGTATGAGACAATTCTCAAGGAAGAGGTTCTGGATACCGATGAGGTAATAGAATATATTCACGAAGAAGCCAGGACAGAAGAAAAGGAAAATGAAAATGGGGAAAAAGAGGTAGTAGAAGTATCTCCGGCAAAGGAAAAGGCAAAGATCAAGAAACGCCCGGTTTCTATCAGTGATACCCATCCTCTTTGGACCAAACATCCAAATGACTGCACAGATGAAGAATATCTGGAGTTTTACCGTAAGGTATTTCTGGATTACAAGGAGCCACTGTTCTGGATCCATCTGAACATGGATTATCCGTTTAACTTAAAGGGTATTCTGTATTTCCCGAAGATCAACACCGAGTATGATTCTATTGAAGGAACGATCAAGTTATATAACAATCAGGTGTTCATTGCAGATAACATTAAAGAAGTGATCCCGGAATTTCTGATGCTGCTGAAAGGTGTGATTGATTGTCCGGATCTGCCACTGAACGTATCCAGAAGTGCATTGCAGAATGATGGATTTGTAAAGAAGATTTCGGATTATATCAGCAAGAAAGTGGCTGATAAGCTCAGTGGTATGTGTAAGACAGACCGTGAGAATTATGAGAAATACTGGGATGATATCAGCCCATTTATTAAATATGGATGTATCAAGGACAGCAAGTTCTGTGAACGTATGATGGACTACATTCTGGTTAAGAATATTGATGGTAATTATCTGACACTGGATGACTTCATTGCAGAGAACAAGAAAGAGGATACGACAGAGACTACAGATACTCAGGAGAAGAAGGAAGAGGCGGAATTCGAGGAAGACTTGGATAAGAAAGAGGATGCACCAAAGACCACTTTGTTCTATGTGACAGACGAGGTACAACAGAGCCAGTACATCAATATGTTCAAAGAAGAAGGGCTGGATGCTGTGATTCTGAAACATAATATTGACTCTCCATTTATCTCTCTGGTAGAACAGAAGAAAGAGAATGTTCAGTTTAAACGCATCGATTCAGATGTCAATGATACTTTAAAAGCTGCAGATGCAGAAGAGGTGACAAAAGAGACGGTAGATACACTGACAGAAGTATTCCGTAAAGCCCTTGGAAAAGACAAACTGGATGTGAAAGCAGAGAATCTGAAGAATGAATCTGTAGCATCTATGATCACGCTCTCTGAAGAAAGCAGACGTATGCAGGATATGATGAAGATGTACAATATGGGAGGCATGGATCCAGCGATGTTCGGCGGTGCTGAGACACTGGTATTGAATGTAAAGAACCATCTGGTACAGTATATTCTGGAGCATAAGGATGGCGAATATGTGCCGATGATCTGTGAGCAGCTTTACGATCTGGCGATGCTCAGCCATGCACCACTTTCACCGGAAGCCATGACAAAGTTTATTGCACGCAGCAATGAGATCATGACCAAACTGGTACAGTAAAACATAAGAAAAGCAGAGAGCCATTCGGTTGGAGAAATCTGACTGAATGGCTTTTTTAATTTCATAGGAAATCCCTCTTTTCAAATGCAAATATATGTGTTACTATAATGTAGTATTAAAAACTATGTTAAGAAATGTGAATATCTTTAGATGAAAATATAGAATTGCTTTGAGATAAAGAAACAGCCTGAAGCCGGAGGATGAAATTAATGAGTTATAAGATTATTATTGACAGTTGCGGAGAACTGACAGAAGCGATGAAGGCAGATGAACATTTTGGTTCAGCAGCGTTAACATTATATGTAGATGATCATACCATTGTAGATGATGAGACATTTGATCAGCATCAGTTCCTGAAGCTGGTGGCGGAAAGTCCGAACTGTCCGAAGTCGGCCTGCCCTTCCCCGGAGAGCTTTCGTGATAAGTTTGACTGCGGGGCAGACCATGTATATGCGGTAACACTTTCTTCTGAACTGAGCGGTTCCTATAACAGCGCAGAACTGGGAAAGAATCTGTTCTTGGAAGAGCATCCGGAGAAAAAGGCCTATGTATTTAATTCCAGATCGGCTTCCGTGGGAGAGACACTGATTGGATTGAAAATTCAGGAATGTGAAGAAGCAGGCATGGCATTTGAAGAAGTAGTAGAGCAGGTAGAAGCGTATATTGAGAAACAGAATACCTGGTTTGTGCTGGAGTCGCTGGAAACCTTGCGTAAGAATGGCCGGCTCAGTCATATGAAGGCGATTCTTGCTACTGCGTTGAAGATTAAGCCGGTGATGACAGCCACACCGGAAGGAACCATTGAGCAGCTTGCTCAGGCCAGAGGGATGAATAAAGCGCTGGTAAAGATGACAGATGCTATTGTAGAATATGTGGGACAGGATCAGGATCGGATTCTGGCACTTTCTCATTGCAACTGTCCACAGAGAGCAGAGATGGTGCGGGATGAATTGAACAGACGTCTGCATCTGAAAGATATTATCGTGGTGGATACGGCAGGAGTCAGCAGTATGTACGCCAATGATGGAGGAATTATTGCGGTAGTATAAAAGTATGACCGGAACAACCAGATCACCAGACAGGAAATGAGATTGTCTGGTGATTTTTCTTGTTTTTAAATGAATTTAATATTATAATAGTTTCAAGAGTGCGTCATGCGGAAGAGTCCGGTGATGCATATGATGAATTGAAGGAGGAATCAATGATGATTACCTGGAAAAATCTGGATACGCTTACAGCGTATCAGGAACTTGCCAATGCAAAAAAGGTGAACCTGAAAGAGGCGATGACAGGAGAAAACGGTGCAGACCGTGTGAAAAAATACAGTGTACCAATGGCAGAAGGACTGACATATCACTTTGCTGCAAAGCAGGTGGATGACAATATTCTGGCAGTACTGAAGAAGCTGGCAGAAGAAGCACAGCTGACAGAGAAATTTGCAGCTCTTTATAATGGAGAAGTGATCAATACAGGAGAAAAACGTCTGGTTCTTCATCAGCTGACCAGAGGACAGCTTGGGGACAAAGTGATGGCAGACGGCGTGGATAAGCGTGCATTCTATGTAGAACAGCAGCAGAAGATAGCAGAGTTTGCCAGGAAAGTACATAATGGTGAGATTACCAATGCAGCAGGTGAGAAATTCACTACGGTAGTGCAGATCGGTATTGGTGGAAGTGACCTTGGACCTCGTGCCATGTATCTGGCACTGGAAAACTGGGCAAAGAAACATGATACCTTTAAGATGGAAGCAAAATTTATCAGCAATGTAGACCCGGATGATGCAGCAGCGGTATTGTACGGCATCGATGTGGCACATGCTATCTTTGTATTGGTATCGAAGTCAGGAACTACCCTGGAGACACTGACAAACGAGGCATTCGTGAAAGATGCTCTGAAGAATGCAGGACTGGATCCGTCCAGACATATGATTGCAGTAACCAGTGAAACTTCTCCTCTGGCAAAGAGCGATGATTATCTGGCAGCATTCTTTATGGATGATTATATCGGAGGACGTTATTCTTCTACTTCAGCAGTAGGAGGAGCAGTATTATCTCTGGCATTTGGACCGGAGACATTTGCACAGTTCCTGGACGGTGCAGCAGAGGAGGACAAACTGTCTGCCAATGCAGATGCATTACAGAACCCTGCTATGCTGGATGCTCTGATTGGTGTCTATGAGCGCAATGTACTGGGTTATCCAAGTACTGCTGTACTCCCATATTCTCAGGCACTGAGTCGCTTCCCGGCACATCTGCAGCAGTTGGATATGGAGTCCAATGGAAAATCAGTAAACCGTTTCGGTGAACCGGTAGATTATGTGACTGGACCGGTGATCTTTGGCGAACCTGGAACTAATGGACAGCACTCTTTCTATCAGCTCCTTCATCAGGGAACCGATATTGTGCCGCTTCAGTTTGTAGGATATCGTAACAACCAGATGGACACTGATGTGGAGATTCAGGGAAGCACAAGCCAGCAGAAGCTCTGTGCGAATGTAGCAGCTCAGATCATCGCATTTGCCTGCGGTAAAGAAGACGACAACCGCAATAAGAACTTTGAAGGTGGACGTCCATCCAGTATTATCATTGGTGATCAGGTGAATCCTGGAAGCCTGGGAGCACTTCTGGCACATTTTGAGAACAAAGTAATGTTCCAGGGATTCCTTTGGAATGTGAATAGCTTTGATCAGGAAGGTGTTCAGCTGGGTAAGGTACTGGCAAAACGTGTCCTGGCTCATGAGACAGACGGTGCGCTGAAGGTATTTAGTGATTTATTGAATATTTAATGCATGAAATGCTTGACATTTACACATTACAGTGCTAGACTAACCACAACAAATCACAAACCAAACCGATGAGAAAGAGAAGTAAGCTTATCCGTTGTATTACAGAGAACTGCAGATGGTGGAATTGCAGTATAGAGCGATTTGCTGAATGGGCTTTCGAGGGCAGCCTGAAATGGATCACCGATTATCATAGAGATACAGAGTAGGCGTTGTCGGGAACCGAACCCGTTATCAATCAGGAGTGTATGAATGTACATGCGAAAGAGGACGTCACAGACGTCAAGTTGAGTGGTACCGCGATAATAAGAATTTTATTACCGTCTCAGGCAGATAGCTTGAGGCGGTTTTTTGTCCTATAAGATAAAGTAATTCTCATTTCACAAACTGCCATCAGCACTGCATTCATAAAAAAGTGATTTCAAGATTTCAAAAATTTTTTTAATGAAAAGGAGAAAACGTATTATGAAAAAGAAAGTGTTCACAAGTGTAGCAGTTATGGCAGCAATTACCTCAGCAATGGCAGCAACCGCAATGGCAGAGGATTATAAGGTTGGAATTGTACAGTATGTAGATGATGCATCCCTGAATCAGATCACAGAGAATATTGAAAAAGAACTGGATGCAAAGGGAGAGGAACTGGGTGTTACCTTTAATTACGCAGATTATTTTTCAAATGCACAGGCAGACTCCTCTGTGCTGAATCAGATCTCCACGGATCTGTTGGCTGACCAGGTAGATGTGATTGTAGCAATTGCGACTCCGGTTGCCATGGTGATGCAGTCAGCGACAGAAGATACGGATATTCCGGTGATCTTCTCGGCAGTGTCTGATCCGGTGGGAGCAGGACTGGTAGAATCTATGGATGCTCCTGGTGGAAATATAACCGGAACTTCAGATGCTCTGGATACCGCAACGATTATGAATCTTATGCTGGCAGCGAATCCAGATCTGAAAAAAGTAGGTCTGTTATATGACACGGCACAGGATTCTTCTCAGAATGCTATTCAGGATGCAATTGCATTTTGTGAAGAAAATGGAATCGAATACGAAGAAAAAACAGGTTCCACTACTGATGATGTAATTCTGGCAGCTCAGTCTCTGATTGCGGATGGCGTAGAAGCAGTATTTACACCAACGGACAATACCATCATGACAGCAGAACTTTCTATTTATGAACTGTTTAATGATGCAAAGATCCCACACTATACCGGAGCTGATTCATTTGCACTGAACGGAGCGTTCTGCGGCTATGGTGTAGATTATGCAAACCTGGGTGTGGCAACTGCAGATATGGTTGCAGAAGTACTGACTGGTGATGCAGATGTGGCAGCAACGCCGGTTCAGACTTTTGACAATGGTATTGCAACAGTGAATACAGATACCTGTGAAGCAATTGGATTTGATCTGGATACAATTAAAGAAGCATTCAGCGATTACTGCACAGATTTTGTAGAAATTCAGACAGCGGAAAGCTTTGCTGAATAAAAAGGAGAAAAAATATGTTTATTACATGGACCCTGATACAGAGCGCGTTGGAACTGGGAATTATCTATGGAATCATTGCACTGGCACTGTTCCTTACCTATTCCATGCTGAATGTCTGTGATCTTTCCACAGATGGATGTTATACAATGGGAGCGGCAGCCGGAGCAGTGGTAGCATTGGCGGGTCATCCTTTTCTGGCTTTGTTTGCAGCTATGGCGGCCGGAGTGTTATCTGGTCTGGTGAATGCATTTTTGCAGACTAAGATGAAAGTAGAGAGTATGCTGGCTGGAATCATTGTAAATACCGGACTTTATACTGTCAACATCTGCATTATGGGAAAATCGAATCTGAACATGAATACTACTACAACCGTATTTTCCATGATGAAGGAACTGTTAAAAGGAACCGCACTGGAAAGCTACAGCAAGATGATCGTAGCACTGATTTTCCTGGTGATCATTGCAGTTCTCCTGGCACTTTTTCTGGGAACCCGTCTTGGATTATCGATTCGTGCAACAGGAAATAATATTGCGATGGTAAAAAGTTCTTCTATCAATCCGGACATGACGACAACGGTTGGACTCTGTATGGGTGGCGCCATGACAGCGCTTGCAGGATGCCTTCTGGGAGAATATCAGAAATCAGTTGATGTGAATATGGGAACTGGAATGGTGACTGTAGCTTTGGCATCTCTGATTATTGGTGAGACTATTTTTGGACGCAGAACTATAAAAGTCAGAATCCTGGGAGTGATTCTTGGCTCCTGTCTGTACCGTGTGATTGTAGCGATCGCTCTGAGATTTAATCTGCCGGCGTCTGCTTTGAAACTGGTGTCAGCAGTGATTGTAGGTATTGCGATTTCAATTCCTGCCATCAAAGAGATCCTTGCATTGCAGAAGACCAAACGGGCAGCTATGCTGCGCCATAAAGCCTTATATAAACAGCAGAAGGGAGGCAGATAAGATGTTAAAACTCATAGATATTTGCAAAACCTTCAATAAGGGAACGGTAAATGAAAAGACAGCCCTGAATCATCTGAACCTGGAAGTAAAGGATGGAGATTTTATCACTATCATCGGTTCTAATGGGGCCGGAAAATCTACAATGTTTAATGCAATCTGTGGCGGATTTTATGTGGATGAAGGGTTTGTGGAATTGGATGGCGAAGATATTACGTTTTTGCCGGAGCATAAGCGTGCGAAGTTCATCGGACATCTGTTCCAGGATCCGATGAAAGGTACAGCACCTAATATGACGATTGAGGAAAATATTGCAATCGCCTATCTGCGTACCTCTACCAGCCAGCATGCCTATCTTAGCCGTGTATCTAAGAAAGAAAAAGAACAGTTTCGGGAACGGCTGGCTGTGTTGGATATGGGACTGGAAGATCGGATGAAGCAGCCGGTTGGATTGCTGTCTGGTGGACAGCGTCAGGCTCTGACTCTTTTGATGGCCACTATGATACCGCCTAAGCTGCTTTTGCTGGATGAGCATACAGCAGCCCTGGATCCGGCGACAGCTGACAAGGTGCTGGATCTGACCAAAAGAATTGTAAAAGAGCATCATCTGTCCTGTCTGATGATTACCCATAATATGCATTCGGCGCTGGAACTGGGAAATCGTACTTTGATGATGGACAGTGGAAGAATTATTCTTGATATTGAAGGAAAAGAGAGAGAATGCATTACGGTGGATGGTCTGCTGGAAAAGTTTAATTCCGGTGCAGGAAAGGAACTGGATAATGACCGGATTCTTTTCTCAAAATAACAGGACACAGGAGAAACAAAACAATTTATGAATTATCACAACATTACGAAGGATGATATGTTAAACGGTGATGGACTGCGTGTGGTACTTTGGGTATCAGGATGTGCTCATCACTGCAGAGGATGTCAGAATCCGGTGACCTGGGACCCGCAGGATGGTGTAAGGTTTGATGAGGAAGCAAAAAAAGAGATTTTTGATCAACTGGCCGAGAACTATATATCGGGGATAACCTTTAGTGGAGGAGATCCGCTGTTCCCGGCGAATGAAGCGGAAGTGACGGAGCTTGCACGGACGATTCGAGAAAAATTTCCGGAAAAAACAATCTGGCTGTATACCGGATATCTCTGGGAGGAGATAAAAGACAGAGAAATTATGACATATTTGACGGTACTGGTAGATGGAAAATATGAGGAAGCTCTGAGAAATACACAGCTTCACTGGAAAGGAAGCTCCAACCAGAGAGTGATTGATGTGCAGGAGAGCCTGAAAAGTGGGCAGATTGTGCTTCATGATTCCTGAAGATACGACATAGCAGAACAAGGAGAAGGCAATGAAACATACAGAAAAAATACAGATCAAATATTTTTCAGACAAAATAGAACGTCTGCGGTATATTGACGGAAAATCAGACTGGATCGATCTGCGGGCGGCGGAAGATGTGGTATTAAAAGCGGGGGAATATAAGTTGATTCCTCTTGGAATTGCCATGAAACTGCCAAAAGGATACGAGGCCCATGTAGTGCCAAGAAGTTCTACATTTAAAAATTTTGGCGTGATTCAGACAAATCATTATGGAGTGATTGATGAATCTTATTGCGGGGATAACGATCAGTGGTTTGTACCGGTCATGGCCATGCGTGATACAGAGATTCATGTGAATGACCGTATCTGCCAGTTCCGCATTATGGAACATCAGCCGGTGATCGAATTCGAAGAAACGGATCAGCTGGATGGAACAGACCGTGGTGGATTTGGCAGTACTGGAAAAGCATAATACTGGCAATACAAAACCTATGTAATAAGGTAACTATTCAGACCCACTGTGAAGGTACTGAACAGTTACGTAATAAGAGTCGAATTCAGATGCATATTGTTGACAGAAAAAAGAAAAAAGGCTATACTTATAAACAGGTTTGTTAAGCTGGGAAGCAGGGTGTAACTCCCTCACAAGTCCGTTACTGTAACAGTCAGAGACCAGGGCAGACCGCAGAAGTTCGTGAGACTGCGGCAACCGGTTCTCAGAATATAATTGATGATAAATAATGTTGAATATCATACGCTACCGTTGTCATTTTGTCAGCGGTAGTTTTTTACTTAACAGGAAATTTTTGTATGGAGACAGGCATATGGAGCATAAGAACGGTCTGGAAGACTGTTATGTCATGAAGAATAATAAAAAATTACATTGCGGCTATACCACAGGCTCCTGCGCTGCGGCTGCTGCAAAAGCAGCGGTCAGGATGCTGCTTCTGCAAAAAAAGATTTCAGAAGTGGAACTGATGACACCGAAAGGAATCTTATTGCATCTCCTGACAGAAGATGTACATCTGGAAAAGAAAAGCGCCAGCTGTGCGATCCGAAAGGACGGCGGGGATGATCCGGATGCAACCCATGGACTTCTGATCTATGCACATGTGACCAGAAGCAGTCAGCCGGGTGTACAGATTGATGGTGGAAAAGGCGTGGGACGCGTCACCCAAAAAGGACTCTGGCAGTCAGTAGGAGAAGCAGCCATTAACCGGGTGCCAAGAGAAATGATTCGGGAAGCGGTGCAGTCTGTCTGTGAGGATCTGGACTATGCAGGGGGCATTTCAGTAGTGATCTCTGTGCCAGGCGGAGAAGAGGTGGCGAAAAAGACATTTAATCCACGTTTGGGAATCAAGGGCGGCATTTCCATCCTTGGAACCAGCGGAATTGTGGTGCCGATGAGCGAAGCAGCTCTGATTGCCAGCATCCGTCTGGAGATGGAGATGCGTCATGCGAACGGTGATGAATATCTGATTATTACGCCGGGCAACTATGGAGAGGATTTCCTGCGGGAGCATGTGGAAATAGATCTGAAAAATTCCATGAAATGCAGCAATTATGTAGGCGAAACACTGGATATGGCGGCAGAGATGGGGGTGAAAGGAATCCTTTTTATTGCTCATATCGGAAAGTTTATTAAAGTATCTGGTGGAATTATGAATACCCATTCCCGTCATGCGGACAGCCGTGCGGAGCTGATGGCAGCTCAGGCGATTCGTGCAGGAGCAGATCTGGAGACGGCAAAACGCATATTAGATACCATTACGACGGAAGAAGCCATCGATATCTTAATAGAAAAGAATCTGACAGAACCGGTGATGAAGCTGGTGACAGAAAAGATTCACTATTATCTGCAGCATCGCTGCGATGGGGCACTTCAGACAGAGGCTATTATTTTTTCCAATGCCCATGGGTTCCTCGGGGAGACAGATGGTGCAGAGGAGATGCTGAAGAGATTTATGATTTTAAAATAGCAATATTAATGGAAAATACAGGAGGTAGCTATGAAAGGAAAATTATATGGAATCGGAATCGGACCGGGAGATCCGGAGTTATTAACATTAAAGGCAGTACGTCTGATTCGTGAGGCAGATGTGATCGCAGTTCCCGGAAAGGTAAAGACAGAGACAGTGGCTTATCAGATCACCGTACAGGCCGTTCCAGAGATTGCAGATAAAGAATGTGTAGAAGTATATTACCCAATGTCCAAGGATCCAGAGATTCTGGAAAAGTGTCATACAGAGGCGGCAGAAAAGATTGAAACCTATCTGGCAGCAGGAAAAACAGTGGCATTTCTTACCTTAGGAGATACGACCGTTTATTCGACTTATATTTATGTACATACCAAGCTTCTGGAAAAAGGGTATGAAGCAGAGATCGTCAGCGGAATTACTTCATTCTGCGCAGTAGCGGCAAGGCTGAACATTGGACTTGTAGAAAAAGCGGAGGAACTCCATATCATTCCGGCTTCTTACCAGATTGAAGAGGCATTAAAGCTGAAAGGAACCAAAGTTCTGATGAAGACAGCGAGCAAAATGGGAGAAGTGAAAAAGATGCTCAAAGACTGTGGTCAGGATGTGGTGATGATCGAAAACTGTGGAATGCCTGGAGAAAAAATCCACAGATCAGTAGATGAGATTCCAGAAGATGCAAGCTACTATTCACTGATTATTGTAAAGGAGAAATAAGATGATACATTTTGTTGGAGCCGGATCAGGAGCACCGGATTTAATTACTTTAAGAGGAAAGACATTTCTGGAGCAGGCAGATGTGATCATTTATGCAGGATCGCTGGTGAATCCACAGCTGCTGGATTATGCGAAAGAGGGCTGTGAGATTTATAACAGCGCAAAGATGACACTGGAAGAAGTGCTGGATGTTATGTTTGTAGCAGAGAAAGATGGCAAAATGACGGTACGTCTTCATACCGGGGATCCTTGCCTGTATGGTGCGATCCGGGAACAGATGGATGTGCTGGATGAAAAAGGAATCGAATATGATTACACTCCGGGAGTCAGCTCTTTCTGTGGAGCAGCATCTGCACTGAACCTGGAATATACCCTTCCGGATGTATCTCAGACAGTGATTATTACCAGAATGGCCGGCCGTACACCGGTACCGGAAAAAGAAGAGATTGCCAAACTGGCATCGCACGGAGCAACGATGGTGGTATTCTTAAGTACAGGTCTGCTGGAGCAGCTCTCCCAGCGTCTGATTGCAGGTGGTTATGCAGCAGATACACCGGCAGCGATTGTTTACAAAGCCACCTGGGAAGATGAAAAAGCATTTGTCTGCACAGTCGGAACATTAGCTGAGACAGCAGCCAGAAATCATATTACCAAGACAGCGCTGATGATTATCGGTGATGTGGTGACACATAGTCATTACAATCGTTCAGAATTATACAATCCGGCATTTACAACAGAATTCCGTGAGGCTACAAAATGAGACTTGCCGTGATCAGTTTTACTCAGCATGGCAGCCGTTTAAATAAAATGGTAAGCAAAGCAATGTCCCTTCAGGGGTATGACTGTGACAGCTATGCGATAAAAAAATATGCCTCTTCTTATGGATTGAAAATACTGGATCAGCCGTTGCAGGAGTGGACCGGTGAAATGTTTGAAAAAATGGACGCCATTCTTTTTATTGGTGCTACTGGCATTGCAGTAAGAAGTATTGCGCCATTTGTGCAAAGTAAAACAAAAGACCCGGCGATTGTAGTCATGGATGAAAAGGGCGTATTTGCCATATCGCTGATGTCCGGACATCTGGGCGGAGCAAATGAACTGGCAGGTGTCCTGGCGAATCTGACAGGTGCGATTCCGGTGATCACTACTGCGACAGATGTAAATGGCCGGTTTGCAGTAGATGTTTTTGCAAGAAAGAATGGATTATTTATTTCCAGTATGAAATATGCAAAGGAAATATCAGCAGATGTGCTGGATGAAAAAAAGATCGGTTTTTATTCTGATTATCCGGTAATTGGAAGAATTCCAGAAGAAATGGAAGTATGGCAGGAAGGGCAGGTGTTTGAAGGCACGAATGGAATCTGCATTTCTGTTTATGAGAATAAAGAACCGTACAGGCAGACCCTGCATCTGATTCCCAGAATTCTGACGGCAGGAGTGGGCTGTAAAAAAGGAACACCGGCAGAACTGATCAGAGAGAAGATACAGAAGGTTCTGGAAGAACAGCATATTTCAGAAAGAAGTATCAGCAGAATAGCCAGTATTGATCTGAAGGCAGAAGAAAAAGGTTTGTTGGAAACAGCCAGAGATCTGAATGTGAAATTTGTCACTTACACAGCGGAGGAACTGAAAAATGTAAAAGGGGATTTTACGGAATCAGCTTTTGTGGCATCCGTCACGGGTGTATCCAATGTATGTGAAAGAAGTGCAGTGCGTGGCAGCGATTACGGAGTGCTGATCTGCAGGAAGACCGCAGGGGACGGAGTGACCGTGGCACTGGCTGTAGAGGAATATATGGTGGACTTTACTTTGTGATGTCCAGGGATGATGGAGGAAAAAGAATGAGCAAAATATATGTAGTGGGAATTGGTCCGGGTGCTTATGAGCAGATGACGATGAGAGCGGCCAATGCCTTAAGAAACTGTGATACCATTGTTGGTTATACCGTATATGTGGATCTGGTAAGGGAACATTTCGCAGAGAAAGAATTCCTGACTACACCAATGAAAAAAGAAGTGGATCGTTGCCGTCTGGCATTTGAAGAGGCTGCAAAAGGCAAAAATGTGGCAATGATCTGCAGCGGAGATGCAGGCGTTTATGGCATGTCTGGGCTGATGCTGGAGATCGGAACCGAATATCCGCAGATTGAAGTAGAAGTGATCCCTGGTGTAACGGCAGCTACAGGAGGTGCGGCTGTCCTTGGTGCCCCGCTGATTCATGATTTTTGTCTGATCAGTTTAAGCGATCTGCTTACCCCATGGGAAAAGATCGAAAAACGACTGGTACTGGCTTCGGAAGCAGACTTTGTGATCTGTCTGTACAATCCTTCCAGCAAGAAACGACATGACTATCTGCAGAAGGCCTGTGATCTGTGTATGCAGCATAAGTCACCAGATACGGTCTGCGGCATTGTTCTGAATATCGGCAGAGAAGGAGAGGCTATGAAAGTGATGACCTTAAAAGAACTGCGCGATACACAGGTAGATATGTTTACTACAGTATTTATCGGTAATTCACAGACAAAAGAAATCGGTGGCAGAATGGTGACACCAAGGGGATATAAGAATGTCTAAGATTCTCATTTTTGCAGGCACTACGGAGGGAAGATTGCTGGCAGAGTTCCTTAAGAGACAGAAAGTACCTGCTTATGTATGTGTGGCAACAGAATATGGGGGACAGCTTCTGGAAGAAAACAGCTATCTTCAGGTCAGTCACAGCCGTCTGGATGAAACCCAGATGCGGCAGCTGATCCTGGAAGAGGGCATACATCTGACTGTGGATGCAACCCATCCTTATGCGGTGGAAGTATCAGCCAATATCAGAAAGGCCTGTGAGGAAGCGGGCTGTGAATATATCAGGCTGCTTCGCTCGTCTGTTCAGACCGGTGAGGAAGAAGAGATGGTCTGCGTGGAATCCGTGGAAGCGGCAGTAGAATTCCTGAAGGAAACAGAAGGTAATATACTGGTGACTACAGGAAGTAAGGAACTGCATAAATATACAGCTATTCCGGCGTTTGAAGAGAGAGTATTTGCCCGTGTCCTTTCCACACCGGAAGTAGCCCGTCACTGCGCAGATCTGGGCTTCACCGGAAAACATCTGATCTGCATGCAGGGACCGTTTTCGGAAGAACTGAATACAGCTCTTTTAAAGCAGTTTGGAGCCAGATGGATGGTGACCAAGGAAGCCGGAAAGAACGGGGGGTACGAGGAGAAGATCCGTGCAGCCAGAAATGCAGGCGCGAAAGTGGTACTAATCGGACGCCCGGTAAAAGAAAGCGGCCTTTCTTTAGAAGAGGTGATTCGTACCCTGATTCAGAAAGAAGAGATTCAGGTACAGCGGAAACTGGCAATTGTCGGCATCGGTATGGGAAACCGGGACAATATGACCGTGGAAGCACAGAAAGCCTGTATGGAAGCGGATCTGTTAATCGGGGCAGGCCGTATGCTGGAACAGATAGCAGAATCTGGAAAACCTGTTTTTGTATCCTACAAACCGCAGGAAATCTATGAGTATGTCATGAATCATCCCGAATATGAAAAAATAGCATTGTTGCAGTCTGGAGATTTGGGCTTTTACAGTGGCGCAAAGAAACTGATGGAGATCTTTGCGGGAGAAGAGATGGAAGTGTACCCTGGTATTTCTTCAGTCGTATATCTCTGTGACCGGCTGCATATGTCCTGGGAGGATGTGGTACTGGTCAGTCAGCATGGAAGATATGCAAATCTGATCGGCAAGATCAGGAAGAATAAAAAAGTCTTTGCATTACTGGGAAAAGGCAGTATGGTGAATGAGCTGTGCCAGAAACTGACAGAGTATCAGATGGATCAGGTAGTGCTGCATGTGGGGCAGGATCTTTCTTATCCGACAGAGCAGATTCGGACTGGTTTTGCCAGTGAACTGAGGACGCAAAGTTTTGCAGATCTCTGTGTGGTGTTGCTGGAAAACCAAAATCCGGATACAGTGGTCACCCACGGCATGGAAGATGAGGCGTTTCTGCGGGCAAAAGTACCGATGACCAAAAGTGAAGTACGCAGTATTTCCCTGTCAAAGCTGAGGCTGGCGAAGGATTCTGTTGTCTATGATGTGGGAGCCGGAACAGGAAGCATTTCGATAGAAGCAGCGCTGCAGGCAGAGGACGGATATGTTTATGCCATAGAAAAAAAGGAAGAAGCAGTGACTCTGATGCGGGAAAATCAGAAGAAGTTTGCGGTGGATAATCTGGAGATTGTAGAAGGACTGGCACCGGAAGCTTTGGAGAGTCTGCCGGCACCGACTCATGTATTTGTGGGAGGATCGTCAGGCAACATGAAGACAATTCTGGAGCTGGTACTAAAGAAGAATCCATCCGTAAGGATCGTGATCAACTGTATTGCCCTGGAGACTGTGGCAGAATCTCTGGACTGTGTAAAGACACTTCCGGTAAAAGAAGTAGATATCGCAGCGGTTTCCATTGGAAAGTCAAAAGAGATCGGAAAATACCATATGATGATGGGACAGAATCCGGTCTATGTCATTTCCTGTACAGGGGGAGAAGCATAAATGAAAAATTATCCGAGAGTGATGCTGGCAGCAGGATCCAGCGGCAGTGGAAAAACCATGATTACCTGCGGAATATTGCAGGCATTGAAAAACAGAGGCTTAAAGGTCACATCGTTTAAATGCGGTCCGGATTATATAGATCCCATGTTCCATGAAAAAGTGATCCATACCCGCTCCGGCAATCTGGATACCTTTTTTGCAGGAGAAGAGCTGACCCGTTATCTGTTTTGCCAAAATGCGGTGGACAGCGACATCTCCGTGATGGAAGGTGTGATGGGATACTACGATGGACTTGGTGGATTTTCTGTTCAGGCAAGCGCCTGTGATCTGGCTGAGGTGACGAACACACCAGTGATCCTGGTCGTGAATACCAGAGGCATGAGCCTGTCAGTACTGGCTTATATTAAGGGATTTCTGACATTCCGGGAACCGACAAGGATCCGTGGAGTGATTTTGAATCAGTTATCTCCGATGCTGTATCCGAGGATGAAAGAAGCAATTGAGAAAGAACTTGGCATACCGGTATGCGGCTATGTCCCACGCATGGAAGACTGTTCACTGGAAAGCCGCCACCTGGGTCTGGTCCTTCCTCAGGAAGTAGAACAGCTTTCAGAGAAGCTTCAGCATATCGCAGAAGTACTGGAAGATACACTTGATCTGGATCAGATCCTGAAGATTGGCGGGGCGGCTGGAGAAGTTGGAAGTTTTAAGCGGGCAGAAAAAGAGATGGATCAGTTTCTTAGCCTCGCTGCAAAAGAAAGGAAAGGTAAGCAGCCTCTTCGTGTTGCAGTGAGTAAAGACGAAGCTTTTTGCTTTATTTATGAAGCAAATATGCAGCTGCTTCGGGAGATGGGAGTAGAACTGATTCCTTTTTCTCCAATACATGATACAGAGATTCCTGCGGCTGACGGAGTACTCTTTTACGGGGGATATCCTGAGCTGTTTGCAAAGGAATTGTCAGAGAATGAGAAAATGCGACAGGATGTAAAGGAAAAACTGGCAGAAGGCTTGCCATGCATGGCAGAATGCGGCGGTTTCATGTATCTGCATCAGACGATGGAGGATATGGAGGGCAACAGCTGGCCGATGGCAGGTATCATTGACGGAACAGCTTATCGTACGAAAAAGCTGGGACGTTTCGGGTATATCGAACTGGAACGGGCAGAGGATGCAAAAGAGGGATGCAGGCTGAAGGGACATGAGTTTCACTATTTTGACAGTACCTCCTGTGGGGAGAGTTATCTGGCTAAAAAGCCTCTTAGCAGCCGCAGCTGGCGGTGTATTCATGAAACAGAGACACTGATGGCAGGATTCCCGCATTTATATTATTATGCCAGTCCGGAATTTATTCTGAAGTTTCTGAAAAAATGCAGGAAGTATCAGGAAACAAAATAAAATCAAACAGAACCGAGGATAAAAGAAAATGAAAGTATCACTTCTGGCGCTTGTACTGGGATTTTTGCTGGATTTACTGATCGGGGATCCGGAAGGCCTTTATCATCCGATCAGGCTGGTGGGCAACCTGATTGGCATTCTGGAAAAAAAGATGAACAGGAGAATCGATTCGCCTGACCGCCAGATGGTTATGGGGTGGCTCATGGCATTGATTGTGATTGGAATCTCATCGGGAGTCCCGCTGTTACTGCTTCTGGCGGCACAGTGGATTCATCCGGTCTGCCGTCTGGTACTGGAGACGATCATGTGCTGGCAGCTTCTGGCGACCAAATCATTGAAGACAGAAAGCATGAAGGTATATAAGAGATTGCGAAAGCATGATCTGCCTGGAAGCCGGAAAGCGGTATCCATGATTGTTGGAAGGGATACCAATGTGCTGGATGAAGCCGGGGTAACAAAAGCTGCTGTGGAGACAGTGGCGGAAAACACTTCAGATGGTGTTATTGCACCAATGTTTTATATGGCCATTGGAGGTGCGTTCCTTGGATGGATGTATAAGTCTGTCAATACCATGGATTCCATGGTGGCCTATAAGAATGACCGATATCGGTATTTTGGACGGATTCCTGCGTATCTGGATGATGTGGCAAACTATATTCCGGCAAGACTGGCAGGGCTCTTGATGATTGCAGCATCTTTCCTGATTCATCTGGATGGTGCTCATGCATGGCAGATCTTTCAGAGAGACCGTTACAATCATGCCAGTCCCAATTCTGCACAGACGGAAGCAGTTATGGCAGGGGCATTGGATGTCCAGCTGGCAGGGGATGCCTGGTATTTTGGAGAATTACATAAAAAGAAAACAATCGGAGATGATATCCGGCCGATAGAGCCAAAGGATATTGTCCGTGCGAATAAATTGCTGTATGCGACAGCGGGTATTTCCATGGCAATCTTTGCACTGGTAAAATATCTGATCTTACTGATCTGATGCAGCAGGAGCAGACTGGAGGAACAAAATGCTGAAACACCGGCATGGAGGAGATATATATGAGGTTTCTTACCGGATTGATTACTCTGCGAATATCAATCCATTAGGGACACCGGAGAGTGTGGTCAAAGCGGCACAAAAATCAATTCTGGACTGTGCACATTATCCGGATGTAGACTGCAGGGCACTGCGGAGAGCCCTGGCAGAAAAAGAAAATATGGAGCCAGAGCAGATCTTGTGCGGAAATGGTGCAGCAGAGCTGATTTTTGCCATGGTACAGGCTGAAAAGCCTCAAAGGGCACTTTTGATGGCACCCGGATTTGCAGAGTATGAGCAGGCACTGAGGGCAAACGGGTGTGAGATCCGTTACTATGAACTAAAAAAAGAACATGGATTCCGATATCAGACGGATTACAAAAAAATGCTGACAGAGGATCTGGATATGATTTTTCTGTGCAATCCCAATAATCCTACCGGACTTCTGATTCCAAAAGAAGAGATGCTGGAGATCTTTCAAATCTGTCTGGAAAAGAAGATACGCGTGGTTCTGGACTCCTGCTTCATTGACTTCCTGGAACAGGAAAAAGAAGCAGAATATACCGGATATCTGGACGACTATCCGAATCTGTTTATTTTAAAGGCATTTACCAAGATCTACGCTATGGCGGGACTCCGGCTGGGCTACGGAATGAGCCGGGACAAGAGGCTGCTGGAGCGAATGAAAAATGTGGTACAGCCGTGGAGCGTATCCATACCGGCACAGGCAGCTGGTGTAGCTGCTTTGCAGGAAACAGCATTTGTCCATCGTTCGGCAAAGATGGTTCAGGAAGAACGCATATGGCTGAAAAAGCAGCTGCAGAACATGAATCTGTGGGTTTGTGATTCTCAGGCAAATTATCTGTTTTTTGAAGGAACGGAAGATCTGTCAGAGAAATGTAGAAAAGAAGGTATTCTGATTCGTGACTGTAGTAACTATCATGGATTGAGAAAGGGCTATTACCGTATTGCGGTAAGAACAAGAAAAGAAAATGAAGAACTGGTGCAGGTATTTCGGAAGATCTTAAAGCCTGCAGAAAGGCGGAACTGATATGGCAAAAGCGATTATGGTGCAGGGCACAATGTCCAACGCAGGAAAAAGTCTGCTGGCAGCTGGGCTTTGCCGGATATTTAAACAGGACGGTTATAAAGTGGCACCATTTAAGTCTCAGAATATGGCACTGAATTCTTTCATTACCGAAGAGGGACTGGAAATGGGAAGGGCTCAGGTGATGCAGGCGGAAGCAGCAGGTATCAGGCCTTCTGTATATATGAACCCTATTTTGCTGAAGCCAACTACAGATGTGGGTTCCCAGGTGATTGTCAACGGAGAAGTGCTGGGAAATATGAAGGCAAGAGATTATTTTGCCTATAAGAAGCAGCTGGTTCCGCAGATTATGGAAGCATATCACAGACTGGAAGAGGAATATGACATTATTGTGATTGAGGGAGCAGGAAGCCCGGCGGAGATCAACCTGAAAGAGGAAGATATCGTTAATATGGGCATGGCAAAAATGGCCAAAGCACCGGTTCTCCTGGTGGGAGATATTGACCGGGGTGGTGTATTTGCACAGCTGATCGGTACCGTTATGCTTCTGGAAGAAGAGGAGAAAAAGATGGTCAAAGGTCTGATCATCAACAAGTTCCGTGGTGATAAAACTATCCTGGATCCAGGGGTAAAAATGCTGGAAGAAAAAGCAGGTATCCCGGTAGTAGGCGTGGCACCATATCTGCAGATTCAGGTGGAAGATGAAGACAGCCTGACAGAACGGTTTGACCGGAAAGCAGCAGTAGGAGTCATCGATATTGCGGTGATACGTTTGCCACGAATCTCTAATTTTACGGATTTTAATCCATTTGAGAGTATGGAAGGAGTCTCTTTGCGTTATGTAGGCAGCGTGTCAGAACTGAAGAATCCGGATCTGATTATTTTGCCTGGAACAAAGAGTACCATGGCGGATCTGGCCTGGATGCGTCAGAATGGCCTGGAAGCAGCAGTCTTAAAGGCGGCAGCATCGGGAAAACTGATTTTTGGTATCTGTGGCGGCTACCAGATGCTGGGTGAAACCTTAAGCGATCCGGAAGGAGTAGAAGGTGGCGGAACTATGAAAGGTATGGGCCTGCTTCCGATGGATACCGTATTTGCAGGTGATAAGACAAGAACCAGAGTCAGCGGGACTTTTACACAGGTGGAGGGCCGGCTGAAGGAATTGTCCGGAGTAGAGCTGGAAGGTTATGAGATCCATATGGGTGTGACAACGGTAAAAGAGGGCGCCCGGTCTCTTACAGAGATCACGGATCATGGTGCTCAGACAAAAGGGCAGACAAAGAAAGATGGGGCCTATACGGATCATGTATATGGTACCTATGTGCATGGGGTGTTTGAAAAAGAAGAAGTTCCAAAGGCTGTGATCTGCGCAATTGGACGGGAAAAAGGGCTGGATGTGAGTGAGATTACATCGGTTGATTTTGCACAGTTTAAGGAGACACAGTACGATCTGCTGGCGGCAGGATTAAGAGAACATCTGGATATGAAAAAGATCTATGAGATATTGAAAGAGGGAATTTAAATGAAGGTACAGCTGGAAAATGTAAAACCGATGGATATTGAAAAACGCAGTTTTGCTATTATTACGGAAGAACTGGGATATGAACTCCCGGAAGATAAGGCACCGATTATCAAGCGATGCATTCATACCAGTGCAGATTTTGATTATGCCCAAAATCTTATGTTTTCCGATGATGTAGTGGAAAAGGCACTGAAAGCATTGAAAAACGGAGCCTGTATTGTGACAGATACCCAGATGGCAAAAGCGGGAATTAATAAAAAGGCATTGCAGAAGTTTGGCGGGGAAGTGTACTGCTTTATGTCAGATGAAGAAGTGGCTGAAATTGCAAGAAAGAATGGTACAACAAGAGCAACAGCCAGCATGGACAAGGCAGCAGCGTTACAAAAACCACTGATTTTTGCAATCGGTAATGCGCCTACAGCACTGGTCCGTCTATATGAACTGATCGAGGATGGAAAGTTACAGCCGGAACTGATCATCGGAGTACCAGTAGGATTTGTGAATGTGGTACAGTCAAAAGAACTGATTATGCAGGCAGATGTGCCGTATATTGTGGCAAAGGGCAGAAAAGGCGGAAGCAATATTGCAGCCTGTATCTGTAATGCACTTCTTTATATGGCAGGCGGCAGAGAATAGCGGAATCGAGAATGCCTGTATAAGAAAAATTTAAGATGCAGTTAATGTTCTGGAAGCCATGGTATGTTATGATAGCAGTAACGTACTTGGAGGAGGATATCATATGAGATGCAAAAATAAGATAAGAACATTACAGATGGGAATGTTAACAGGGCTGATGGCATTTGCCATTCCGGTGCTGACCGGCGCAGAGGATGCAGCAGAACAGGTGGATATAGAGGAATTATTTTATACGTATTCCAATGATACCCAGGTGTATGATTTTACAGATCCGGCTTATCTGCAGGGACGGCTCAGTTCACTGGAGTATAAGAAGTATGATGGATATCTGGCCCTGGATCAGCTGGATCTGGACTGGAACGGAACAGAAGAATTGCTGGCGATCCGGGTAAAACAGCCGGATGAGAATACCGATCAGAACAATCTGATTGCAGAAGTATATCAGTATGAAGGGGATAAACTGAAAAGAGCTGCCCAGTGCACTCTGGCGGAAGACATTTTGACGACCAGTGAAGCAGATATCAATGTGTTCCTGGTCAGCACGGATAACGGCATGTATCTTTGCTGTGAAGAAAAGGAGACCATGAATTTTCTGGCAGACGGTGTGGATTGGAATCTGCGCACATTTACCTATGATGGAACGTCTTTTGTACAACAGGCAGATACTGGAATTGCCGGCAGTGCATGGGAGGATAGCGAGGTAGAACCAGCCAGAGATGCGTTAAACGCTATGGGGCTGTATCCGGCAGAACTGGTAACCATTCCGATAACCGATCAGGTAGATAATCTGACGAAGGTGAATGTGATACAGCGGTATCTGACGGAAGATATAGATACGGTGGATGCATATCTTGACAATCCAGAAGCAGAGCTTATGCAATATGGTGAGACCTGGTTCCACAGCTATCAAAATGAGAACCGGGAAAATAAAAATGCAGATAATTTTGCTGCTTATGAAGAACAGTCGGAGGCATTGGCAGAAACAGCTGATTCCTCAGAAGATTATATCATCCCAGACAGTGACAGCCGCTATATTACTGATGAAGATCTGACTGGACTTTCAGATTACGAAATTCTGCTGGCGAGAAATGAGATTTATGCAAGACATGGTAGAATCTTTGTAAATGAAGATCTGAACAGTTATTTCAGAAGCAAGTCCTGGTATCAGCCGGCAGTAAGTGGCGAAGACTTTACAGAAGAGTATGCGGCAAGTGTATTCAATGAATATGAGAGAGCGAATATTGACACCATTGTGAAATATGAGCAGGCTCATAACATCAATCAAATGTAAGAGAACATAGAAAAAGGGGAAGAGAGATGGCAGTACAGACAAAAGCAATTCTGGTTGTGAGCTTTGGTACCAGTCATAATGACACCAGAGAAAAGACGATTGACCAGATTGAAAACAGAATTCAGGACAGTTTTCCGGATTATCGGGTTTACCGTGCCTGGACCAGTGATATGATTCGAAAGAAATTAAAGAATCGGGATCAGGTTCAGATTGACAGTGTAGAAGAAGCTTTTGCCCGTATGAAGCAGGACGGCATACAGCAGGTGATTGTACAGCCGACCCATGTGATGAATGCCATAGAAAATGATAAAATGCGCGGCCAGATTCTGGCTGCGCAGAAAGATTTTAAGGAAATCCGAACAGGAGATCCGTTATTTGCCACAGATGCAGACCGGGATCGACTGGTAGAGATCCTGGGAGAGTACTGGAAGGAGATTCCAGAGGAAGAACTGCTGATCTTCATGGGACATGGTACTTCCCACGAAGCAAACTGTGTATATGAAGATCTGGATCTGGCACTGAAAGCAGCAGGACATGACAATATGTATGTAGGTACAGTGGAATCACTTCCTACCTTACATATGATTATAGAAAAAATTCAGTCACTGCCAGTAAAAAAAGTACACCTGGCACCATTTATGATTGTAGCGGGTGATCATGCCAGAAATGATATGGCAGGGGAAGAAAAAGATTCCTGGGGAAGCCTTCTGAGGGCAAGAGGCTATGAGGTGCAGTGTCACATTATAGGACTGGGGGAACTGGAAGGAATCCAGAATATGTTTGTACAGCATGTGAGGGAAGCAAAATGAGTATACAGATGTTAGGAATTGACCATATGAAGGCATCCATTGATGTACGTACTGTCTTTTCCTTTACGAAAAAAGCTATTGGAGAAACACTGGAAAAATGGAAAGAGCATCCGCAAATTGCAGGGTGTGTCATATTATCCACCTGCAATCGTATGGAAATCTGGGTCAGCAGCGTGGAAGAAGAACTGGATCTATATGATCTGCTTTGTCAGGAAAAGAAAGTAGATCCAAAGGAGTATGAAGAGTATGTTGTCTGTCGCCGTGAGGGTGAAGCAGTGCAGCATCTTTTTGAACTGGCCTGTGGACTGCAGTCCAGGATTCTGGGTGAAGACCAGATCATCACACAGGTAAAGGATGCCCTGACACTGGCCAGAGATCAGTACGCAACGGATAATGTGCTGGAAGTGTTGTTTCGCATGGCAGTAACAGCGGCAAAGAAAGTGAAGACGGAAGTGACTCTTTCAGATGCCAACAGCTCTGCGATTCATAAAGCAGTACAGGAGTTAAAAGAACAGGGCTATTGTTTTACAGGAAAAAACTGTATGGTAATCGGAAATGGAGAAATGGGTAAGCTTTCTGCAAACGTATTTCGTGAGCAGGGAGCTTCCGTTACGGTTACTGTCAGACAGTACCGCAGCGGTGTGGTGCAGATTCCGGATGGCTGTTCCAGAATTGATTATGGAAAAAGGCTGGAACTGCTGCCTTCCTGTGATTATGTAGTTAGTGCCACCTCCAGCCCGAATTATACCTTAACTAGGGAAAGTCTGGAAGCACTGCATCTGGATCATGATGTGGTCATGATTGACCTGGCGGTTCCAAGAGATATTGAAGTGGCTGTAAACGAACTGGATCATGTCACTTTATATGATATCGATTATTTTAAAGCGGATCATACCAGTGCCCAGGTGAAGGAGAATATCAAAAAAGCAGAAGCAATTCTGGATGTGCAGATGCATGAATTCTTTGACTGGTATGAAGGCAGAGACGTGATTGAACAGGTACAGGTAATCAAAAAGCAGGCTACAGAGGACTTCCATCTGAGAATTCAGAAACAGGTAAGAGAGCTGCAGCGTACGGCACAGGAAAAAGCACCACAGGAAGTAGAACAGATCGACCGGCTTCAGGAATATGTGGAAGCAGCGGCCGGAAAAGTAATCAATAAGATGATTTTCGGAATGAAGTCAAGGCTCAGCGATCAGGCATTCCGGGAATGTATCGAAGCAATAGGAGATGTATTTCGGGAATGAGCAGAAAAATAGTGATCGGCAGCAGGGAAAGTAAACTGGCTGTCATTCAGACAGAAATGGTAAAAAAATATATAGAGACCAATTGTCCGCAGATGCAGGTAGAGGTTCTGACGATGAAGACAACCGGAGATGTGATTCTGGATCGAACTCTGGATCAGGTGGGCGGAAAGGGCCTGTTTGTAAAAGAACTGGATAAGGCGCTGATGGACAGACGCAGTGATCTGTCAGTACACAGTTTGAAGGATATGCCGATGAAAGTGCCAGAAGAGCTTCCACTGGTGGCATTTTCCAGAAGAGAAGATCCAAGGGATGTACTGGTACTTCCGCAAGGAATGTCAGAACTGAATTTTGATAAACCAATTGGATGCTCCAGCAAACGGAGAATTCTGCAGCTGCAGGAACTGTATCCACAGGCTACGTTCGCTACAGTACGCGGAAATGTGCTGACTCGTCTGCGTAAGCTGGATGAGGGAAATTTTTCCGCACTGATTCTGGCAGCAGCAGGATTGAAAAGACTGGGACTGGAAGAACGCATTTCCCGTTTCCTGGAGCCAGAGGAGATGATTCCGGCTGCAGGGCAGGGAATTCTTGGAATACAGGGAAGAGCAGGCGAAGATTATCGTTTCCTGGACACCTATAACGATGCGGATGCAAGAGACTGTGCACTCTGTGAACGTGCATTTGTGAGGATTCTGGATGGTGGATGTTCCTCTCCTGTGGCAGCCCATGCCAGAATAAAAGAAGATCAGATTCTGCTGCTGGGTCTGTACTATGATGAGATGGATGGCGGATACCTGAAAGGAAGTCTCTCAGGACACAGAGATCAGGCGGAAGCACTGGGAGAACAGCTGGCACTTCAGCTGAAGGCGGAGTATGGAAGGAGAAACAGCAAATGACAGGAAAAGTATGGCTGGTAGGAGCCGGACCCTCTGATCCGGGTCTGTTTACCAGAAAGGGCGAACAGATTTTAAAACAGGCAGAAGTAGTGGTTTATGATGCACTGGTAGGGCAGAGCATCCTGAATATGATACCGGAAAATGCAACATTGATTAATGTGGGAAAACGATCCTGTAAGCATACTATGAAGCAGGAACAAATTAATCAGGTCCTGGTTGAGGAAGCAAAAAAAGGACAGCGTGTGGTTCGTTTAAAAGGCGGAGATCCGTTTCTTTTTGGAAGAGGCGGTGAAGAGCTGGAACTGCTGGTGAAAGAGGGAATTCCTTATGAGGTAGTACCAGGAGTGACATCTGCGCTTTCGGTACCGGCTTATAATGGAATTCCGGTAACACACAGAGATTACTGTTCTTCTCTTCATATTATCACCGGACATAAACGTCAGGGAGAGAGCTATAACATTGATTTTGAAGCACTGGTCAGAACAAAAGGAACACTGGTGTTCCTCATGGGCGTATCAGCGCTGGGAGACATCTGCCAGGGACTTCTTCAGACGGGTATGGATCCGGATATGCCGGCAGCTCTTTTGATTAAGGGAACGACGGCAGCTCAGAGAAGAATTGTGGCAACCGTGGCAACTTTAAAAGAAGAAGTAGAACGGCAGGGGGCTGAGACACCGGCCATTATCGTAGTCGGAAAGGTATGCAGCCTTGCTGAGGAATTTGAATGGTATGAGAAACTCCCATTGGCAGGAAAGAAGATCCTGGTGACCAGACCGAAAGAACTGATCTCTGAGATGTCTGCAAAGCTGCGTAGTGCCGGAGCGGAAGTACTGGAACTGCCGGCTATCCGTACTGTGCCATGTGAGGATCAGAAAAGACTGGTGCAGGCCTTAAAAGAGATCAGTACTTATCAGTGGCTGGTATTTACCAGCCCGACTGGTGTGCGTGTGTTCTTTGAAGAGATGGATAAACAACATATGGATATTCGTGCTCTCTGCCGGATACGTCTGGCTGTGATCGGATCCGGAACGGCAAAAGAATTAAAGAAACACGGACTTTACCCGGATCTGATGCCAGAAGAATTCTATGGAGAAGCCCTTGGAAAAGCACTGGCTGAAAAATGTCAGGATGGAGACCACATACTGATCCCAAGAGCAGCCACTGGCAACCAGGAGCTGGTACAGATCCTGACAGACAGCAAAAAAGTTACTATTGACGATATCGCTACATATGATACCATATATGCGGGATCTGCTTTGATTGATGAAAAGCAGGAGTTCGAAAATGGCAGTATCGATTATGCTGTTTTCACCAGCGCCTCAACAGTAAAGGGTTTTGCAGAAGCAACAAATGGACTGGATTATGCAAAAGTTCATGCGGTCTGCATTGGCCGACAGACAAAGGCAGCAGCAGATACCCTTGGTATGCAGACAGAAATGTCTGAAAAACCGACCATGGATTCAGTAGTAGAAAAAGTGGCAGAGTTGTGTCAGAAACAGGGTTAGGCAGCTTTGTTCCAACAGATACCGATCAGACAAGGAGGAAGGTCAGATGGAAATGACAAAAAGACCAAGACGATTAAGAGGAAGTATGACACTTCGGAAGATGGTACGGGAGACCAGAATGGATAAAGCCTCTCTGATGTATCCGATGTTTGTTATGGATGGAGAAAATAAAGTAGAAGAGATTCCTTCTATGGAAGGACAGTACCGCTATACAGTGGACCGTATGGGTGAGTGCCTTCAGGAACTTCTGGATGCAGGAGTTACTTCAGTTATGCTGTTTGGAATTCCGGCAGTAAAGGATGAAGTAGGAAGTCAGGCATATGATGACAATGGTGTGGTACAGCGTGCTCTGCGTTATGCAAAAGAGCATTTCCCGCAGATGTATCTGGTAACCGATGTATGTATGTGTGAATATACATCCCATGGTCATTGTGGAGTGCTGTGTGATCATGATGTAGATAATGATAAGACACTGGAACTGCTTGCCAGAACCGCAGTTTCTCATGCAAGAGCAGGTGCACAAATGGTGGCTCCTTCGGATATGATGGATGGAAGAGTGGCGGCAATCCGGGAAGCACTGGACGAGGCTGGATTTACGAATGTGCCGATTATGTCTTATGCAGTAAAATATGCATCTGCATTTTATGGCCCATTCCGTGATGCAGCAGGATCTGCACCTTCTTTTGGAGACCGCAAGACGTATCAGATGGACTTCCATAACAGCAGAGAGGGAATCAAAGAAGCGTTGCTGGATGAAGAAGAAGGCGCAGATATCATCATGGTAAAACCGGCGATGTCTTACCTTGATATGGTGGCTAAGGTAAAAGAACAGGTGACAACACCGATTGCATGCTACAGCGTCAGTGGAGAATACGCTATGGTGAAAGCCGCTGCCAAAATGGGCTGGATCGATGAAGAACGTATTATCTGTGAGATGGCGGTATCCGCTTACCGTGCAGGCACAGATATTTATATTACTTATTTTGCAAAAGAACTGGCAAAATGTATGGATGAGGGGAAAATAGGATGAGCAGATCAGAAGAATTATTCAGACAGGCAGTAGAACTGATCCCGGGAGGGGTCAACAGTCCGGTAAGAGCTTATGGAAATGTGCATGAAATACCACGTTTTATTGCAAGCGCTGACGGTCCTTATATCAGCGATGTGGATGGAAATACCTATGTGGATTTTATCGGTTCCTGGGGTCCAATGATTTTGGGAAATAATGATAAAAGAATTTTGAACAGTGTAGCAGAGGCAGCAGGAAAGGGACTGAGTTTTGGCGCAGCCACAGAAGCAGAAGTAGAGATGGCAAAGCTGGTTTGCGATCTGGTTCCTTCTATTGAGATGGTACGTATGGTGAATTCCGGTACGGAAGCAGTGATGAGTGCCATTCGTGTGGCAAGAGGATTTACAGGTAGAAATAAAATCGTGAAGTTTATGGGATGCTATCATGGCCATAGTGATGCGATGCTGGTAAAGGCAGGTTCAGGTGTCATGACAGCAGGTATCCCGGACAGTGCCGGAGTACCGGCAGGTTGTACCCAGGATACCTTATCTGCAGAATACAATAATCTGGACAGTGTACAGGAACTTTTTGACCGTTATACAGAGGAGATTGCAGCTGTCATCGTAGAGCCTGTTGGGGCTAATATGGGTGTGGTACTGCCAGAAAAAGGATTCCTGGAAGGATTGCGTGCTATTTGTGACAAATATGGCAGCCTTTTGATCTTCGATGAAGTTATTACAGGATTTCGCCTGAGCATCCAGGGTGCACAGGGATATTTTGGCGTACAGCCAGATCTCACCACATTTGGAAAGATCATTGGAGCAGGAATGCCGGTAGGCGCTTATGGCGGAAGAAAAGAGATTATGAAGCTGGTATCTCCGGTAGGAAAAGTATATCAGGCAGGAACGTTAAGCGGCAACCCGGTTGCTATGGCTGCTGGTCTGACACAGCTGAAAATTTTACGGGATACACCGGATTTTTATGAAAACTTAAATGCAAATGGTGACTGGTTCTATACGGAAATGGATCAGATCTTAACCGATCATCAGATTCCACATTGTCTGAATCATATTGGATCTCTTGGATGTGTCTTTTTTACAGAAGAGACGGTCAGAGATT
Source organism: Muricoprocola aceti (assembly GCF_025567005.1). NCBI lineage: Bacteria > Bacillati > Bacillota > Clostridia > Lachnospirales > Lachnospiraceae > Muricoprocola > Muricoprocola aceti. Next base: position 397,378 of record NZ_JAOQKE010000001.1, on the reverse strand, counting down.
ATGTCAGTGCAAAGACGTCTGATACTGTCGTTTATGCAAAGTATTTTAAATACCTGCTGAATCATGGCGTATACATGGCACCATCTCAGTTTGAGGCTATGTTCTTATCCGGTGCACATACAAGAGAAAGAGAACTGAAGAAAACACTGGAAGTGATCGATGCATGCTGCAGCGAACTAAAATAAGAGACTGCCTTTTGGGAGTGCTGGGAATGCTGTTCCTGATTTCAGCAGCAGTTACACTGACGCTTTCTTGCAGATGCCTTTACCGGTCAGATATGAAGCATCTTCATCTGTCAGAAGAGACGGGGTACAGTGGAGAAGAGATACTGGCAAACTATGAAGAACTGATTGACTATAATTTGTCTCCGTTTCATACAAGGCTGGAATTTCCTACTTTTCCCATGTCAGAAGAAGCCAGAATTCATTTTCAGGAAGTGAAGGTGATTTTTCAGGGTTTTCTGTGTATGTTGATTGTCTCCGGAGTGGGATATCTCATTGGAGCGTTTATTTTGATACGAAGAAAAGAATGGAGATTTTTAAAATACACAGGGATTTGCAGTCTGGTTATTCCCATTGTAACAGGGATTCTGATAGCAGTGAACTGGGACTGGGCATTTGAGACCTTTCATGAACTGGTCTTTGCCAATGACTACTGGCTGTTTGATCCGGTTACAGATCCCGTGATTCTGGTTCTTCCGGATGAATATTTTATGCACTGTGCGGTCATGATCATCGTTCTGGTAGTGGCCGGGGCACTGGGATGTCTCGGATGGTATCAGATAAAAAGACATTGCAGCTGTCAAACTGTATAAGGAAGGAAAAAAGGGTCATACTCTAAGAAAAAGAAAGGAGTATGATCTTTTTTTATGAAAAAGAAAGAAATCATCAAAAAGACGGATCTGGATCAGCTTTCGCCAAAAGAAAAAATGAAATACGAGATAGCGGAAGAACTGGGATTGCTGGATCGTGTACTGACAGATGGATGGAAGACTCTTTCTGCCAAAGAAACAGGGAGAATTGGGGGAATTATGACCAAAAGAATGCGCAAGCCAAAACCATGATCTTGCAAGGCAAAATGGCCTATGTTATACTTGGATCATGAAAAATTTAGTACAAGATCTTAAAAACCAAAATTTCAGGCATATCTATTTATTTACCGGAGAGGAAGTCTATCTGAGGAACCAATATAAAAAAAAGCTGCAGGAAGCTTTGATTCCACCGGAAGATACGGTAAATATTAATTTCTATCAGGGAAAAGGCATTGATCTGAAGGAATTGATTGCTCAGGCTGAGACGATGCCTTTCTTCTCGGAAAGACGCCTTCTGGTAGTGGAAGACAGCGGATTTTTTAAGACGGCGACACCAGAGCTTGCCGAATATCTGGAACAGGTACCAGATACCACGTATTTTCTGTTTGTAGAAACGGATGTTGATAAGAGAGGAAAGCTATATAAGACGGTGAAGAAGCAGGGCAGCGTGGTAGAATTTGCCAAACAGACAGAAGATACTCTGATGCGCTGGATACTTGGAATATTAAAAAAGGAACAGAAAAATATTACCCGGTCTACGATGGAACTGTTTCTGGAGAAAACAGGAACCGATATGAATCAGATCAGTATGGAACTGGAAAAGCTGTTATCTTATACAATGGGAAAGGAGATTATCACAGCGGAAGATGTTCAGGAGATCTGTACCAGTCAGACGGTGAATCAGATCTTTGAGATGATCAGTGCCATGGCAGAAAAAAATCAGAAAAAAGCACTGGATTTGTATTATGATCTGTTAGCGTTAAAGGAACCGCCGATGAGAATCCTTTACCTGATTGCCAGACAGTTTAACCAGATTATGCTGATCAGCGAACTGAGCAGCCAGGGACTGGGACGAGAGACGATTGCAGAAAAACTGGGTATTCAAAGCTTTATTGTCCGAAATGGGCTGCGTTATGCCAGATCCTTTACGCAGGAACAGCTGCGTTATGCAGTGGAGACGGCTGTACAGACAGAGACAGATGTAAAGACTGGAAAGCTGGATGAGAAACTGGCTGTGGAGCTGGTCATAGTAGAGATGAGCAAGTGATAAAACCTGAAGATAGAAGTTCGCTTGCGAACTTCTACGCCTGCGGCAAGTCGCTTTAGCGACAGAATACGATGTTGCCGCAGTGCGATCTACAGGTCTTTTTTTATGCAATGATTTGTCATTGCATAAAAAAAGACCATCGGATGACGGGCCGATGGTCTTTTCAAGTTCTCATTTATTAGATATTGTTAACAAGTTTTGCTAAACGGGAAACTTTTCTGGCTGCATTGTTTTTGTGATAAACACCCTTTGTAGTAGCTTTATCAATAACAGATGTAGCGTTCAGCAGAGCAGCAATAGCAGCATCTTTATCTTTTGCTGTAACAGCAGCTTCTACTTTCTTGATTGCTGTCTTCACACCAGACTTGATTGCTTTATTGCGTTCAGCTTTTGTTCTGTTAACTAAGATACGTTTTTTTGCAGATTTAATGTTAGCCAATTCCTGACACCTCCAATTATTCTCTTTTTCATCTTTTATGTTAAACTCGGACACGGACGTTCTAACATAAACATACTTCATTATTTTAGTGCAACACCTGAATTGTGTCAATACATATTTCGGAAAAATTTGAGAAAAATAGCAGAAAAGAAGTGAAAATTAAAAAGAAAGCGAGAAAAAATATGCGTGGTTATTTTGAGATACGTACGGATCTGGCCCTGGAGGCAAAAGAGAATCTGGAAAAGGGGAAAGAAGAATTGACAGGAATTCATGTCAGAGAGGAGCGGGACGATGAACACCGGATCTACACCACTACGGTAAGCATTGATACGGAAAACAGTGCCAAAGCCATCGGAAAGCCGGTGGGATGCTATATTACCATGGAAGTACCCGAGATGATGGACGAGGATGAAGATTATCACCGGGAGATTTCGATCTTTCTTGCAGAGAAGATCAAAAAGATGCGAAAAAGACAAAAAGGATCTGTATTGCTGGTGGGGCTGGGAAACCGCAATGTAACACCGGATGCACTGGGACCATCTGTAATTGACAACCTGAAAATTACCAGACATCTGGCAAAAGAATTTGGTTTTCTGGAAAGTACCTCTACGCAGGTAAGCGCATTAATTCCAGGAGTGATGGCGCAGACTGGAATGGAGACTCTGGAGATCCTGAAAGGTGTGATCAGTCAGACACAGCCGGATACGGTGGTGGTTATTGATGCATTGGCTGCAAGGAGTATCAAACGACTGAATCGGACCATTCAGATCTCTGATGCCGGGATTCATCCGGGATCTGGAGTGGGAAATAACCGGTGCAAGATCAATCAGGATACGGTAGGCGTACCGGTGATTGCCATAGGTGTACCGACGGTAGTAGACGCCGCTACGATTGTCTGTGATGCACTGGAACAGACGGGGCTGGAAGGAGAACAGATGCAGCTGTTCCGGGAAACGATTTCTCCAGGGCTTCATACGATGTTTGTAACTCCAAAGGATATTGACGAAACAGTAAAACGGATCAGCTACACCATATCTGAAGGACTGAATATGGCATTTTCCTGAAAAAACATTCATAAAAAGAGAAAAACGACATAAGTATAGTACAGAGGTGGAAAAAATGCGGTTATTGGACAGGCTAATCCGCGGCGTACTGACGATCAGTGTGATCCTGCTGGGCGGATATATTTTGGTAAGGACAGTCACAATTGCAGGGGAGAATGGGATGTTTCAGGATTCGCCTGTCTTATCTGCCCTGTACCGAAAGCTGGAAACAGCAGGAATGCAGATTTATATTCCGGTGATTTCTTATCAGGAAGATGTCCTGGAAGCTTCGCCGGAACAAGATCTGGCAGACAGTATCGGCAGATCGTTGTATCCTGCCGGTTTCTGGGCAGAAAGGGAACAGAAACAGGAAGGGCGGGAAGAAGAATACGAATTAATTCTGGCTGCGGAGGCAAGGGCAGAAGAAGAGAAAAAGCCCCTGGATCTGAAGCAGTGGATGGAAGAAAGAACAGAAGGAGACCAGGAAGCTGAGTTTGAAACACTTCTGAACCGATATTTTTCTATGGATGCAGCAACAACCATAGACAGCAGCCGGCTGAATAACAGCCTTCTGGATCTGGATCTTACACTGGATACCGAGAAAGAAGGTCCACAGATTCTGATCTATCACAGTCATTCACAGGAAGGATTTGTAGATACTGTGGAGGGTGATGATACCACTACGATTGTTGGCGTAGGAGATTATCTTGCAAAGCTGCTGACAGAGACTTATGGGTATCAGGTGATTCATGACCGGGGAGTTTATGATCTGGTGGATGGGGTGCTGGATCGCAATGTGGCTTATGATTATTCCGGAGCAGCTGTAGAACAGTGGCTTTCACAGTATCCCCAGATCCAGGTGATTATAGATCTACATCGGGATGGCGTAGACGGAAAAAAGTTTGTGGTACAGGAAAATGGCAGACCAACAGCCAATCTGATGTTCATTCTCGGTATGAGCCGCACAGCGGATCAGCAGGATATTTCCTATCTGCCTAATCCGTACATAAAAGAAAATATGGCATTTGCTCTTCAGATTCAGGAAAGGGCAGAAATCGCTGCTCCCGGTCTGATGCGCAATATCTACCTGATGGCATACCGTTTTAATCTGCACTATCGGCCGCGAAGTATGCTTTTGGAAGCTGGCACTCAGCTAAATACTCTGGAGGAAGAGAAAAATGCCATGGAAGTCTTTGCAGGGATTCTGGATGCAGAATTAAAAGGCAGGTAAGCTTAAGATTCAGGTATAGACAAAGCGGGAAATCATGTGCTAAAATGCCTCTTGAACAGGAGGAAATACTATTGGCAGCAATTGATCAGAATAAAATCAGAAATTTTTGTATTATCGCACATATTGACCATGGAAAGTCTACACTGGCAGACCGGATTATAGAGATGACAGGGCTTTTGACCAGCCGTGAGATGCAGGCACAGGTTCTGGATAATATGGATCTTGAACGGGAACGTGGTATCACGATTAAGGCACAGACCGTTCGAATTGTCTATAAGGCAAAGGATGGAGAAGAATATATCTTTAATCTGATTGACACTCCGGGGCATGTGGATTTTAATTATGAGGTATCCAGAAGTCTGGCAGCCTGTGATGGCGCAATTCTGGTAGTCGATGCGGCGCAGGGAATAGAAGCACAGACTCTGGCCAATGTTTATCTGGCATTGGATCACGATCTGGATGTGATGCCTGTTATAAATAAAATCGATCTTCCAAGTGCAGATCCAGAGCGTGTGATCAATGAAATAGAAGATGTAATCGGAATAGAAGCGCAGGATGCGCCGCAGATTTCTGCTAAGACAGGACTGAATGTCGATCAGGTACTGGAGCAGATTGTCACCAAAATTCCGGCACCGAAGGGAGATTCGAAGGCACCGCTTCAGGCGTTGATCTTTGACTCTGTGTATGACTCTTATAAAGGCGTTATTATTTTCTGTCGTATCAAAGAGGGAAGCGTACGCCGGGGAACGCCGATTCGCATGATGGCTACCGGTGCAGAAGCAGACGTGGTCGAAGTAGGATACTTTGGGCCGGGGCAGTTTATTCCATGCGACGAGCTCAGCGCAGGTATGGTAGGATATATTACCGCCAGCCTTAAGAATGTCAAGGACACCCGTGTGGGTGATACGGTTACGAATGCACTGTTTCCGTGTGCAGAGCCGCTTCCAGGTTACAAAAAGGTAAATCCGATGGTATATTGTGGAATGTACCCTGCAGATGGAGCAAAGTATCCGGATCTGCGAGATGCACTGGAGAAACTTCAGCTGAATGATGCGGCGCTGCAGTTTGAACCGGAGACATCACTGGCACTGGGATTCGGTTTCCGTTGTGGGTTCCTTGGACTGCTCCATCTGGAGATTATTCAGGAACGACTGGAGAGAGAGTATAATCTGGATCTGGTCACCACAGCTCCGAGTGTTATCTATAAAGTGCATAAGACCAATGGAGAAGTCATTGATCTGACTAATCCATCTAATCTTCCAGATGCATCCGAGATCGAATATATGGAAGAACCGATTGTTGGGGCAGAGATTATGGTGACGACAGAATATATCGGTTCTATTATGCAGCTGTGCGAAGAACGCAGGGGAAATTATCTTGGTATGGAATATATGGAGGAGACAAGGGCTCTTCTGAAGTATGAACTGCCGTTAAATGAGATTATTTATGACTTCTTTGATGCACTGAAGTCCCGATCCAGAGGTTATGCGTCTTTTGATTACGAAATGAAGGGATACCAGAGATCTGAACTTGTGAAACTGGATATTCTGGTAAACCGTGAGGAAGTAGATGCACTTTCTTTCATTGTGCATGCAGAGACGGCATATGAGCGTGGAAGAAAGATGTGTGAGAAACTGAAAGAGGAGATCCCGAGACAGCTGTTTGAGATCCCGATTCAGGCAGCAATTGGCAGCAAGATCATTGCCAGAGAGACTGTGAAGGCTATGCGCAAGGATGTACTTGCAAAGTGCTATGGTGGTGATATCTCCCGTAAGAAAAAGCTTCTGGAAAAACAGAAGGAGGGTAAGAAGCGTATGCGCCAGGTGGGAAATGTAGAGATTCCACAGAAGGCGTTTATGAGTGTATTAAAACTGGATGATAATTAGGAGTATACCATGCAGAAAGAACTGGAACTGTATCTTCATATTCCCTTTTGCGTAAGAAAATGCAGATATTGTGATTTCTTATCGTTTGCAAAGGATGAAGAAGTGCAGAATGCATATGTACAGGCCTTGTGTGAAGAGATAAAAGGATGGGACGGCTTTGAAAACCGTCCCATCTCTACAATATTCATAGGCGGGGGAACGCCAACCATATTGCCGGCCCGGAAGATAAGCAGAATTCTGGAGACTATTCAGGAAAAAAGAGATCAGGGCTTTCCGGCTCCGAAAGAGATCACCATAGAGTGTAATCCTGGAACTGTGGATGAAGCTGACCTGCAAACTTTTCTGTCGTCCGGAATTAACCGGATCAGCTTTGGCCTGCAGTCAGCGGATAACCGGGAGCTGGAGACTCTGGGAAGAATTCACAGCTGGGAAGAATTCCTGGAAAGCTACAGACTGGCCAGGAAGGCTGGATTCGAGAATATCAATGTGGATCTGATGTCTGCGCTTCCAGGACAGACTCCGGCCGGGTGGCGCAGGACCCTGGAAAAAGTGCTTGCCCTGCAGCCGGAGCACATCTCGGCCTATAGCCTGATCATAGAAGAGGAAACTCCTTTTTATCAGATCTACGGAGAAGCGGATCGGTGCAGGCGGGAAGACGAACCCCAGTCGCTCCTGCCGTCTGAAGAAGAAGAACGTGAGATGTACGAAGATACAGGAAGAATATTAGCAGCACACGGATATCACAGATATGAAATATCGAACTATGCAAAAGGGGGAAAAGAATGTCGGCATAACTGTGGTTACTGGACAGGAATCGAGTATAAGGGGTTTGGTCTGGGCGCATCGTCTCTGCTGCAGAAACGTCGATATCGAAATACAGAGTCTCTGGAAAGTTATCTGGATGGAGCCTGGCAGCCGGAGATGGTGGAGGCACTGACCAGAGAGAACGAGATGGAGGAGACTGTGATTCTGGGGCTGCGAATGATGGAAGGCGTATCCGGAGAAAAGTTTTATCAGAAATATGGAAAACATTTGGCAGATATTTATGGAGAAACAATCCGAAAGTATGTAAAAATGGGGCTGATGGAAGCAGATAAACAGGGAATAAGGTTGACAGAAAGCGGAATTTCTGTCAGCAATGCGATTTTGTCTGACTTTCTGATCAGTGAATAAATTTGGGAGTTTTTTACAAAAATATTAAAAAACTATTGAAAGATATTGCATTGAATAGAGCAATATAGTATACTATTTGCAGGATTTGCAAAGAAATGGTAATAAATATGCGAATTCTTACTTCATAACGTACCAGATAATGGAAAGGGAGGAAGTATGAAGAAAACAAAAAAAGTAATCATGATGCTGATCACGGCATTACTGATCATGGCAGTGCCAGCGAGTGCACAGGCAGCATTTAAGGTTACGAAATCAGGTGTCTCATTGCCATCAACTATCAAGAAGGGTGCCACCTTTCAGATGAAGGGAACGTTGAAAGCCAATGAGAAGATGACAAAGATCAGTTGCACGATTTATAACTCGAATGGTAAGAAGTGTCTTCAGCGATATGACAAAAAACTGAATGGAAAGACCTATAATCTGAAGAAGGCAGATCCGTATCTGGCTTTTGACAGACTGGCAGCAGGCAAATATTATTATCGTGTATGCGTTTATAATGCAAAGGGAACCAAGAGAAGAGTAGTCAATCGGAAGTTTACTGTAAATGATACAGCAGCTTCCAGTGGAAGCATCAAGATATCCAATCCGTTGCCATCAGGTGATTTTACACTGAATGCAGGACAGTCTTATTCCCTGAGTGGAACGATCACTTCCAGGTATAAGATGAAGAAAATTACAGCTAAGATTCTGAACAGCAGTAATCAGGTTGTATACTCCAAGGTGTCCAAGCCGAACAGCAAGAAATATTCTCTGAAGAACAGTGCGATTGACAGTGCCATGAAGTTTGATGCACTGACAGCAGGTACATACACATTTCAGATTAATGCAATAGATTCAGAGAAAAACAATGTGGTATTGATCAAGAGATCACTTACTGTAAATGCCGGAAGCAATAATGTATCTCCTGGTTCAACAGGAAGCAATAATACAGCAGGTAATTCTGAGAGTCTGGATTATTCAGGTATCGTGACAAAGCCATCCGGATATAAAGCAAGAACCGGAAGACCGGCAGTATCGAATCCGTATTATTACAATTCTTCTTACAATATTTACTACAAGTACAACAGTCTGGCACCGACAGGTAAGAAGTATTACGCAAATTATTATGTATTAGGTAACTGCACCTGGTATGCATGCGGACGTGCTATGGAGATCGTAGCCAGCGCAGGCGGCAATATTTCAAGGGTACAGCAGATATTCGGTGGAGATCCGGTAGGTATCTATAATACGAATGCTTCTAAGAGAGTATTCAGTTACGGAACATCACCAAAGATAGGTGCACTTGCCATTTTTAATTATGGTTCAAGTGGAGATGCGCATATTGCGGTTGTAGAGGACATCGTTAATGGTGTGCCATATGTATCTGAATCAGGATACGCATTTGGAACAACCGTTCCTGCAGCAGACCGGTCCAACATTGTGTTCAAGTATCAGAGTATTTACAATTGGGCAGGAGGAAGACAGCTGTTGGGATATATTTATCTGATTTAATTATTGAAGAAAAAGAGAACAAAAAAAGAATCCATTTTGAGGATTCTTTTTTTGTTCTCTTATGCGTTTGCCAGAACCTGTTCTACTACGTAGTTATGTATAAGATTCGAAGTAGCTTCTGTATAATGAAGCCCGTCTACGGTATCATATCCCTGTTCTGTCAGGTAATCATAACAGTCCAGGTAGTGGTCAGGAAAAGCGGCTTTTAATGCCTGATTGAATTCCTGAATCATATCATTGGTGGTATTACACTGCGCATCATCAGAAAGAGGATTAACAGATAAATAATAAAATGGCGTATCCGTGAATTCTCTTGCAATACTTTGATACAGTTCAATGTAGAGATTCATGTTTTCCGGATCATTGACTCCCAGATTATAGACAATGGTCTGAGAAGGATCATTCTCCAGAAGAGTCCGAAGCTCAAAGACACCATCATCTGCAAACCACTGATAACCTTCCCCTTCCTTTCCAAGATAGGTGCAGGAATCTTGAACGGCTTCTCCCATGCTGACCGTTCTGGAATCACCTACAAATACAATAGAATGAGCAGGAACGGTGCTGGCTGTTTCAACAGCAGGAGCACTGCTTTCGGCTTCTGTCTGCTCCGTCTGAGCTGCCTCTGTAGCTTGTCTGGTCGAAGAAGACAGAGAAGGCAGACCCGGAAAGATGCTGGCAATCGTCTTCTTCACCGGATTGGCATCATCGGCATTCTCATAGGTCAGATACCCGGCGAGTCCAAGCAGAAACAGGATGGCCAGAGTGGCAAACAGAATCGTGAGATAATTTCGAATTTTCATCACAAAGTCCTTTCTTATGAAATTGTAAATATGCAGTAAATACAATACTGCAATCAAAGTTTAGCATATTTCCAAAAAAAGTCAAATAAAAGTAAAAAAGCCTATTGACATTTCGAAATACAGGTGATATCTTAAGGTCATGGAAATTAGCACTCGATAGTGACGAGTGCTAACAACCAAAGGAGGAATGAGGATGCGTCTGGATGATAGAAAATGGAAAATTTTTAATGCTATCATTAAAACCTATCTGGAGACTGGTGAACCGGTTGGATCCAGAACAATTTCAAAATACGCAGACTTAAACCTGAGTTCAGCAACGATTCGTAATGAGATGGCTGATCTGGAAGAGATGGGACTGATTATACAGCCTCACACATCTGCAGGCAGGATTCCATCAGATCAGGGTTATCGTATGTATGTGGACTATCTGATGGAGCAGAAAGACAAGGAAGTCAAAGAGATGCAGAACATGATGATTCAGAAGCAGGATCGTATGGAATCTGTACTGAAGCAGGTGGTTAAGGTCCTGGCAAACAATACGAATTATGCAACCTTGATTTCAGCACCGCAGTATCACAGAACAAAGCTGAAGTTTATACAGCTCTCCATTATCAGTGAGACACAGCTTCTGGCAGTGGTTGTGGCAGAGGGCAATATTGTGAAGAACAAGATGCTGAATTTTGAACATGGGCTGAACAATGAGATGCTATTAAAACTGAACATCCTGTTAAATACAGCATTAAATGGTCTTGCAATGGAAGAGATTAATCTTGGGCTGATCACGAAGCTGAAGGAACAGGCTGGTATCCACAGTGATGTGGTAAGCAAAGTTCTGGATACCGTAGCAGAGACCATACAGATGGATGATGAGATGGAGATTTACACCAGTGGCGCAACGAACATCTTCAAGTATCCGGAACTGTCAGACAGTTCCAGGGCCAGCGAGCTGATCAGTGCTTTTGAAGAAAAAAAAGAACTGGCAAGTCTGGTGACAGAGAGTATGGCTCAGACATCCGATATCGGAATTCAGGTTTATATAGGCAATGAAGCTCCAATTCAGAATATGAAGGACTGCAGTGTAGTGACGGCAACCTATGAATTGGGAAGCGGCATCAGGGGAACGATAGGAATTATCGGACCGAAACGAATGGATTATGAAAAAGTCGTTGATTCACTGAAAACTTTGAAGAGACAGTTAGACAACGTCTTTGAAGAACAGTAGAGTCAAAAATGATAGAACAGAAAGGTGGTCGATGAAAGTGGCAGAAGAAAACATGGAAAAGAACATGGAAGAAGCTGCAGAAGAGGTTACTGACAATGAGACAGAGACCGGCCAGAACACAGAAACAGATCAGAGTGTGGAAGATGCAGCTGCTGAATCTGTAAAAGAAGAAAAAGAAGAGACAGCACAGGAAGAAAAGAAAGACAAAAAGTTCTGGAAAAAAGAAAAGAAAGATAAGAATGCAGAACTGGTTGAGGAACTGACAGACAAAGTAAAACGTCAGATGGCAGAATTCGAGAACTTCCGTAAGCGTTCCGAAAAGGAAAAAGCAGGAATGTTTGAGATGGGAGCCAAAAGTGTCATTGAGCAGATTCTTCCAGTGATTGATAATTTTGAACGCGGTCTGGCAGCTGTGCCGGAAGAGTCAAAGGCAGATCCATTCGTAGAAGGAATGGAAAAAATTTACAGACAGTTCATGGATACCATGGATAAACTGAATGTAAAGCCGATTGAAGCAGTGGGCACAGAGTTCAACCCGGATTTCCATAATGCAGTGATGCATGTGGAAGATGAGGAAGCCGGTGAGAATGTGGTAGTAGAGGAATTCCAGAAGGGATACCTTTACAAGGATCAGGTAGTCAGACACAGCATGGTAAAAGTAGCAAATTAGTTTTTTCAGTATTACAGTTATGTATATAGGAGGACAAAATTATGAGTAAAATTATTGGTATCGACCTTGGTACAACAAACAGTTGTGTAGCAGTTATGGAAGGTGGAAAACCTACCGTTGTAACAAATACAGAAGGTGCAAGAACAACACCGTCTGTTGTAGCATTTTCAAAAACAGGTGAAAGACTGGTTGGTGAACCTGCAAAACGTCAGGCAGTAACCAACGCAGATAAGACCATCTCTTCTATCAAGAGACATATGGGTACTGATTATAAAGTGTCTATCGATGGAAAGAACTATACACCACAGGAGATCTCCGCAATGATTCTTCAGAAGCTGAAAGCAGATGCTGAGAATTATCTTGGTGAAAAAGTATCTGAAGCAGTCATTACGGTACCTGCATATTTCAATGATGCACAGCGTCAGGCAACAAAAGATGCCGGTAAGATCGCAGGTCTGGATGTAAAACGTATTATTAACGAGCCTACTGCTGCTGCACTTGCGTATGGTCTTGATAACGAAAAAGAACAGAAAATTATGGTATATGACCTTGGTGGCGGTACATTTGATGTATCTATCATTGAGATTGGTGATGGTGTCATTGAAGTTCTGGCAACGAACGGTGATAACAGACTGGGTGGTGATGACTTCGACCAGAAGATCACAAATTACATGATTGATGAATTTAAGAAAGCAGAAGGTGTAGACCTTTCTGTAGATAAGATGGCTCTTCAGAGATTAAAAGAAGCAGCTGAAAAAGCAAAGAAAGAACTTTCTTCTGCTACAACCACAAATATCAACCTGCCATTCATCACTGCAACAGCAGAAGGACCAAAGCACTTTGATATGAACCTCTCCAGAGCAAAATTCGATGAACTGACTCATGACCTGGTAGAGAGAACAGCTATCCCGGTACAGAATGCATTACGTGATGCAGGTATCACAGCATCTGATCTGTCTAAAGTACTTCTGGTTGGTGGATCTACACGTATCCCGGCTGTACAGGATAAAGTAAAAGCCCTGACAGGTAAAGAGCCGAGTAAGACTCTGAACCCGGATGAATGTGTAGCAATCGGTGCAGCAATCCAGGGTGGTAACTTAGCTGGCGATACAGGCGCAGGCGATATCCTTCTTCTGGATGTAACACCATTGTCCCTGTCTATCGAGACCATGGGTGGTGTAGCAACCAGACTGATCGAGAGAAACACAACGATCCCTACTAAGAAGAGTCAGGTATTCTCTACTGCAGCAGATAATCAGACAGCCGTTGATATCCATGTAGTACAGGGTGAGAGACAGTTTGCGAAAGATAACAAGTCCCTTGGCCAGTTCAGACTGGATGGTATCCCACCAGCAAGAAGAGGTGTGCCACAGATTGAAGTTACCTTTGATATCGATGCAAATGGTATTGTAAATGTATCTGCAAAAGATCTTGGAACAGGAAAAGAACAGCACATTACCATTACTTCCGGATCTAACATGTCTGACAGTGATATTGAAAAAGCAGTAAAAGAAGCTGCTGAATTCGAAACACAGGATAAGAAGAGAAAAGAAGCAATTGATGCAAGAAATGATGCAGATGCTATGGTATTCCAGACAGAAAAGGCTCTGGAAGAAGTAGGAGACAAACTGGATGCTAACGATAAGACAGCCGTAGAAGCTGATATTACAGTATTGAAAGAGCTGGTAGAAAAGAGCAATCCAGAAGAAATGACAGATGCTCAGGTAGCTGAGATCAAAGCTGCAAAAGAAAAACTGATGGAAAGTGCTCAGAAAGTATTCGCAAAAGTATACGAACAGAGTCAGGGAGCGCAGGCTGGTCCACAGGGAGCTGGTCCTGATATGGGCGGTGCTCAGTACAGCCAGGGCAGCACAGCACAGAATAATGATGATGATGTCATTGACGCAGACTATAAAGAGGTGTAAAGTAAGTTCTGGTGCGTGTCGAATCCATCGCGGATGAGACAACATGGGAAGGCACTGAAGCATTACGAAGTAAATAGAAAGTCCCAGGGGACGGAGGAGCATATCCCCCGTCTTTTGGGCGCTAGGAGAGAAAAATGGCGGAAACAAAAAGAGATTATTACGAAGTGCTGGGCGTTGACCGAAATGCCGATGCAGCTACCATAAAAAAAGCATATCGGCAGCTGGCCAAGAAGTATCATCCGGATATGAATCCTGGAGATAAAGAAGCCGAGCAGAAGTTTAAAGAAGCAGCAGAAGCATACTCTGTTTTATCAGATGATAACAAACGTCATCAGTATGACCAGTTTGGTCATGCGGCCTTTGAACAGGGTGGCGGAGGTGCCGGCGGATTTGATTTCAACGGAGCGGATATGGGAGACATCTTTGGAGATATTTTTGGAGATCTCTTTGGCGGTGGATCCAGACGAAGAGCCAACAATGGTCCAATGAAAGGGGCTAATTTACGTGCATCCGTAAGAATCACTTTCGAAGAAGCTGTATTTGGCTGTGAGAAAGAACTGGAGCTTTCCTTAAAGGATGAATGTACCAACTGTCACGGAACAGGTGCCAAGCCTGGAACCAGTCCGGAGACATGTCCGAAATGTGGCGGCCGTGGTCAGGTTGTTATGACACAGCAGTCCCTGTTTGGCATGGTGCAGAATGTAACGACCTGTCCAGATTGTGGCGGAACCGGAAAGATCATCAAAGAAAAATGTACTTCCTGTGGAGGCACGGGTTATACTTCCAGCAGAAAGAAGATCAAGGTGTCTATTCCGGCAGGTATTGATAATGGTCAGTGCGTCAGAATTGCAGGCAAGGGAGAACCGGGAACCAATGGCGGCCCAAGAGGAGATCTGCTGGTAGAAGTGGTTGTCCAGAGACATCCGATATTCCAGAGACAGGATATGAACATTTATTCTACCGCACCAATGAGCTTTGCACAGGCTACTCTTGGCGGCGATGTACGGATCAGTACCATTGACGGAGATGTGATGTATAATGTGAAGCCAGGTACGCAGACGGATACCCGTATTCGCCTGAAAGGAAAAGGAGTTCCATCTCTGAGAAATAAATCTGTCAGAGGTGACCATTATGTAACACTGGTTGTTCAGGTGCCGACCAGGCTGAATAATGAGGCAAAAGAAGCCCTGAAAGCATTTGATGCAGCAACTGGTAACAGCCTGAATCAGCAGAATACAGATACAGCAAAAAAAGAGGAAAAGCCAAAGAAAAAGGGCTTTATGGATAAATTAAAAGAAACCTTTGAAGATTAGAGTCAGATAGGAAAGAATGAGGATCCTGTAAATGAAATGGAATAAATATACATTAAAAACCAGGTCAGAGGTGGAAGACATAGTGATCTCCACACTGGCAGATGCAGGCGTAGAGGGTGTAGAGATTGAGGATAAAGTGCCTTTAACAGAGTCAGATAAAAAACAGATGTTTGTAGATATTCTGCCAGACGGACCGGCAGATGACGGAATTGCCTACCTGAATTTCTACGTAGAAGAAGATCAGGATCCACAGCCGCTTCTGGACAGAGTGAAGGAAGCACTGGAAGAACTCCGTATGTTTATGGACATCGGAGAAGGTACGATTACGGAAAGTCAGACAGAGGACAAGGACTGGATCAATAACTGGAAGCAGTATTTCCATCAGTTCTATGTGGATGATATTCTGATTATTCCATCCTGGGAAGAGGTAAAGCCGGAAGATCAGGATAAGATGATCATTCATATTGATCCTGGTACAGCTTTTGGTACCGGCATGCATGAGACGACACAGCTGTGTATGAGACAGTTGAAGAAATATGTCAATAAAGATACACAGATTTTGGATGTAGGTACCGGAAGTGGTATCTTGTCGATTGCAGCCCTGAAGCTGGGAGCGGCTCATGCGGTAGGAACAGATCTGGATCCATGTGCGATTTCAGCAGTAAAAGAGAATCTGGAAGCCAATGAGGTACCAGTGACAGACATGGATATGATTCTGGGAAATATTATTGACGATAAAAAGATCCAGGATGAAGTAGAATATGAGAAGTATGACATTGTTGTAGCCAATATTCTTGCAGATGTTCTGATCCCGCTGACACCTGTGATCCTGCATCAGATGAAAAAAGGTGGTCTGTATATTACCTCCGGTATTATTGATGACAAAGAGGAAAGCGTAGTGGCAGCAGTAAAGGCGGCAGGCCTGGAAGTAGTAGAAGTAACACATCAGGGCGAGTGGGTATCTGTGACCGCCAGAAAGATAGGCTAATATGCATCGATTTTTTGTGGAAGAGCCGGCTATGGGCGAGAATAGCATCACCATTACCGGCGGAGATGTGAATCATATCAAAAATGTACTCCGTATGTCTGTGGGCGACAAAATCTGTGTCATCAATGGACAGAATAACAAAGAGTACTACTGTGAAATCACAGCAGTTGGAAATGATGCAGTGGATACCAGAATCTGTGAGATTCGGGAATCAGATCAGGAACTTGGCAATGAAGTTGTGCTGTTTCAGGGGCTGCCGAAAAGCGATAAAATGGAGTTGATCATTCAGAAGGCAGTGGAACTTGGGGTGCACACAATTGTGCCAGTATCCACAGACCGTACCGTGGTAAAGCTGGATGCGAAGAAAGAGGCCAATAAGCGAAAGCGCTGGATGAGTATTTCAGAAAGCGCGGCAAAACAGTCGGGGAGACTGCGTATTCCAGAGGTGACGCCGGTAGTTTCTTACCGGGAAGCATTGGAGATGGCAAAGAAGATGGATGTCCGTCTGATCCCTTATGAACTGGCAGAAGGCATGGAAAAAACCAGAGAGCTGATGAGCAGTATCCAGCCGGGGCAGTCAGTAGCAGTATTTATCGGACCGGAGGGCGGATTTGAAAGCAGTGAGATTGAAAAAGCCATGGAGATCGGCGCATGGCCGATTACTCTGGGAAAAAGAATTCTAAGAACTGAAACAGCAGGTCTTGTCACGCTGGCTATGTTAGTGTATAATCTTGAAAGGTGACGGACAATAAAGCAGTCTTAATTAGCTTGTCTAGTTGTGACTGCTTTTGTTTTTGTTGTATATTGATAATGGAGAAAGACATGGAAGCATATTTAGATAATTCTGCAACGACCAGATGCCTGGACAGTGTCATTGAGATTGTGGAGAAGACCATGAGAGAAGACTATGGGAATCCATCTTCCAAGCATCAGAAGGGGCTGGATGCCGAGAACTATGTAAGAGCGGCAAGAACAGAGATCGCAAAGACACTGAAAGTGCAGGACAAAGAGATTTTTTTTACTTCGGGAGGAACAGAATCCAATAACTGGGCATTGGTGGGGAGTGCGCTGGCCAACCGAAGAGCGGGCAATCATCTGATTACTACAGCTGTAGAACAT
Source organism: Muricoprocola aceti (assembly GCF_025567005.1). Taxonomy (NCBI): domain Bacteria; kingdom Bacillati; phylum Bacillota; class Clostridia; order Lachnospirales; family Lachnospiraceae; genus Muricoprocola; species Muricoprocola aceti. Next base: position 380,000 of record NZ_JAOQKE010000001.1, on the reverse strand, counting down.
GCAGCAGTATTACAGCCTATGGGATTTCTGGAGGAGATGGGATTTCGCATTACCTATCTTCCGGTAGATAAGTATGGAGTGGCAGATCTGGAGGCTCTGAAGAAAGCAATCTGTGAAGATACCATACTGGTATCTATGATGTATGTGAATAATGAACTGGGAACGGAAGAACCGGTAGAAGATGCAGCAAAGATCATCAAAGCGAAGAATCCCAATATTCTGTTTCATGTAGATGCTATTCAGGCCTATGGAAAGTATCGCATTCATCCTAAGAAACTGGGAATTGATTTGCTTTCTGTCAGCGGACATAAGATCCATGGACCAAAAGGCAGTGGATTTCTGTATGTAAATGAAAAAGCAAAGATTCGTCCGATTATCTTAGGAGGCGGTCAGCAGAAGGGTATGCGTTCCGGTACGGATAATGTTCCGGGTATCGCAGGACTGGGGGTAGCAGCAAAAGAGGCGTACCAGAATCTGGAGGAGAAAGCAGCGCATTTACAGGCATTAAAGCAACAGCTGATAGATGGCCTGAAGGATATCCCGGATGTGTTTATTCAGGGACAGGCATCAGAAGGCGGTGGAGCACTGCATATCGTCAGTGTCAGCTTTGCAGGCGTAAGAAGCGAAGTACTGTTGCATGCACTGGAAGACAGACAGATTTATATTTCGTCCGGATCAGCCTGTTCATCGAACAAGAAACTTCCGGTAAGTACCGTGCTTAAAGAAGCACATGTGCCGAAGGAATTGTTGGATTCTACAGTGCGGTTCAGCTTCAGCAGCCAGACAACAGAGGAAGAGATCGCATATTGTATCGAAGAACTGCATCGGATTGTTCCAATGCTGAGAAAATACACAAGACATTAACCAGGAGGAAATATGATATTTAAGACATTTTTGATTAAATATGGAGAAATAGGTATCAAGGGAAAAAACCGTTATCTGTTCGAAGATGCACTGGTGAAGCAGATTCGCCATGCTTTGAAGCATGTGGATGGGGAATTTGAAGTCCGAAAGGAACAGGGGCGTATCTATGTAGATACTCTGTCAGACTATGAATATGATGAAGTAGTAGAAGCATTGAAGAGAGTATTTGGTATCGTCGGCATTTGTCCGGTCGTAGTGACAGAGGACGAAGGATTTGAAAAGCTGGCAGAGACAGTGACAGGTTATCTTGCAAAAGAATATGACAGTCATACTCAGACTTTCAAGGTAGATTCCAGACGTGCAAGAAAAAATTATCCGAAGAATTCTATGGAATTAAATGCAGATCTGGGAGAGAAAATCCTGGATGCATTTCCTGAAATGAAAGTGGATGTGCACAAGCCAGAAATGGTACTGAATGTAGAGATTCGCGAAAAAATCTACATTTACTCCCTTATTATTCCAGGAGCTGGAGGAATGCCGGTAGGTACCAATGGAAAGGCCATGCTGCTGTTGTCAGGTGGAATAGACAGTCCGGTAGCAGGTTATATGATTGCCAAGCGTGGGGTCAAGATCGATGCAGTTTATTTCCATGCACCGCCATACACAAGCGAACGTGCAAAGCAGAAAGTAGTAGATCTGGCCAGTATCGTGGCAAGATATTCCGGACCGATCAATCTTCATGTGGTGAATTTTACAGATATTCAGCTGTATATCTATGAAAAATGTCCGCATGAGGAACTGACCATTATCATGCGCCGTTATATGATGCGTATTGCTGAACATTTTGCAAAAGAGACGGGTTCTCTGGGACTGATTACCGGTGAAAGTATCGGACAGGTAGCCAGCCAGACGATGCAGAGCCTGGCTGCAACGAATGAAGTATGTACTATGCCTGTTTATCGTCCGTTGATCGGGTTTGACAAGCAGGAGATAGTTGACGTATCTCTGAAGATTGATGCTTATGAGACATCAATCTTACCATATGAAGACTGCTGCACTATTTTTGTGGCCAAGCATCCGGTTACCAAACCGAATATCAACATCATTAAGAGATCAGAAACCAAACTGGAAGAAAAGATTGATGAACTGGTAAAAGAAGCAATTGATACCACAGAGACCATCTGGGTAGAAGCAAAGGCGTAACAGATTTTATGGAATAAAAAAGAATCCTGCCTGAAAAGCAGGATTCCTATCTGTTCCATAGTGATTTGATTATTCAATTACGTATGGCTTCAAAACATCTAAAATAGTATCTACATCATCTTCTGCATGGATATTCAGTTCGATCGGCTTGGAAAGATCCAGGCTGAAGATACCCATAATGGATTTTGCATCAATCACATATCTTCCGGATACTAAATCAAAATCATAATCGAATTTAGTAATGTCATTAACGAAGGATTTTACTTTATCAATAGAATTTAAAGAAATCTGTACTGTTTTCATAAAAAACTCTCCTTACTGTTTGTTTAGATTTTATGTAAAAATGTACTATCATACAAGTTTGATATTACCTTTCGGAAAGGAAAAAGTCAAGATGAAAAACAAAAAAGTAGCGCTCCATAATCTTGGATGTAAAGTAAACGCATATGAGACAGAGGCGATGCAGCAGATCCTGGAAGAAAAAGGGTATGAGATTGTACCATTTGCACCGGGAGCAGATATTTATATCATCAATACCTGTACGGTAACCAATATTGCAGACCGCAAGTCCAGACAGATGCTTCATAAAGCGAAAAAAATGAACCCACAGGCAATCGTAGTGGCCGCTGGATGCTATGTGCAGGCCGCAGGCGAAGAACTGAAAGCAGATGAAGCAATCGATATTGTGATTGGCAACAATCAGAAGCAGCATCTGGCAGAGATCCTGGAAGTATATGAAGAATCTCATTTGGCAGAATCTCATTCAGAAGAGCTGCCAGATCAGGGAATAGCGCTGATAGATATCAATCATACAAAGGAATACGAAGCATTGTCTATTCATAAGACAGCAGAACATACCAGAGCCTATATTAAGGTGCAGGATGGATGCAATCAGTTCTGCTCTTATTGTATTATTCCATACGCCAGAGGCCGAGTACGAAGCAGGGAACTGAAAGATGTGGTGAATGAAGTGAAACAGCTGGCTGCAGCAGGCTATCAGGAAGTAGTACTGACCGGGATCCATCTGAGCTCTTATGGAATCGATAAAGAGGATGGCAGCAATCTGCTCAGACTGATTCAGGCAGTGCATGAGACAGAAGGAATCCGTCGGATTCGTCTTGGATCATTGGAACCGCGTATTATTACCGAGGAATTTGCCAGAGCCATTGGCAGTATGGAGAAAATGTGCCCTCATTTTCATCTTTCTCTTCAAAGTGGCTGCAACGCAACATTGAAACGAATGAACCGCAGATATACAGCGGAAGAATATTACGAAAAATGTGAGCTGCTTAGAAAGTATTTTGATCATCCGGCTCTGACTACAGATGTGATTGTGGGGTTCCCGCAGGAGAGTGAGGAAGAATTTGAGATAACAAAGCAGTTCCTGAAAAAAGTGAACTTCTATGAAACACATATTTTTAAATATTCCAGAAGAAAGGGAACCCGTGCAGCAGATATGGAAGGACAGATTCCAGAGGAGATCAAGACCAGAAGAAGTCATATTCTGCAGCAGTTAAATGAAAAAAATAAGCATGCATTTGAGTCCTGTTATATTGGAAAATCAGTAGAAGTACTTTTTGAAGAAGCAGTGGAAAAAGATGGAATTTCCTGCTGGCAGGGGCATACCAGAGAGTATTTGAAGGTGACAGTCCCGAATGATGGGCGTGATCTGCACAACAAAATTTGTGATTGTATTTTGCAGGAGTCTGATGTAGAATAAATTTAAACAAGCAAGATGGGGCGTGGAAAATGGAAAAAGTGAATAATACACAGTATTTTAAATTTAATCTCGATACCGAGGTCAGTGTAAAGGATATACTGGACGCAGTATATGACGCAATGGAAGAAAAAGGATACAACCCGGTAAATCAGATTGTAGGTTATATTATGTCAGGGGACCCTACGTATATTACCAGCCATAAGAATGCCAGAAGCATGATTATGAAGGTAGAGAGGGACGAACTGGTAGAAGAATTATTAAAAGAATATATTAAGAACAGGGCATAATGAGTCAGAATATGGATAGAATGATAGGACTGGACTTTGGGTCTAAGACGGTAGGAGTGGCTGTCAGTGATGGCCTTGGAATCACAGCACAGGGGCTGGAGATTATCAGAAGAAATGCAGAGAACAAGTTAAGACAGACCTGTGCAAGAATCGAGGCAATCATTGATGAATACGATGTCAGGAAGATTGTACTGGGCCTGCCGAAGCATATGAATAATAGCCTGGGTGACAGAGTAAAGAAGACACTTGCATTTAAAGAAATGCTGGAACGCAGAACAGGACTGGAAGTTGTGACCTGGGATGAGCGGCTGACGACGGTAGAAGCAGACCGTACCATGATAGAAGCCGGCATCCGCAGAGAGCATCGAAAAGAATATGTAGACATGCTGGCAGCGGTATATATCCTACAGGGATATATGGATTATTGCCGTATGCAGGAGCAGAAAGACAAAGACGTAGAGGAACAGTCTCTTTAGGAGAAAGAGACTGTCGGACAGTAAAATTGGGAGCTTAGAATTAATGGAAAAGATCGTATTTCAGTTACCGGATTCTCAGGAAACGGTAGATTTTTTTGTGTTGGAACAAACCAGAATTAACGGAGCAGATTATATTCTTGTGACAGATGCGGAAGATGGAGATGGTGAAGCACTGATCCTGAAGGATCTTTCAGAAGATGGAGAACAGGAAGCAGTATATGAGATTGTAGAAGATGATGATGAGTTAGAGGCCTTATCTGTGATCTTTGGCGAGATGCTGGAAGACGTAGATCTGACGTTCTAAACAGAAAGGAGATTTGATTGAAAAATATAAATAATTCAAAATTGAAAATTATCCCGCTTGGGGGACTGGAACAGATTGGAATGAATATCACAGCCTTTGAGTTCGAAGACAGTATCGTAGTAGTGGACTGTGGTTTGTCATTCCCGGAGGATGATATGCTGGGAATTGACCTGGTCATCCCAGATATCACTTATTTGAAGGAACATGCAGACAAAGTGAAGGGATTTGTTATTACACATGGTCACGAAGATCATATTGGCGCACTTCCTTATGTGATGAAAGAAATCAATGCACCGATTTATGCAACAAAGCTGACGATTGGTATCATTGAGAATAAGTTCAAGGAACACGGTTTACTGAAAACCACTAAGAGAAAAGTGGTGAAGCATGGACAGTCCATTAATCTTGGAGCATTTCGTATAGAATTTATCAAGACCAATCACAGTATTCAGGATGCTTCTGCGCTGGCAATTTATTCACCGGCAGGCATTGTGGTACACACAGGAGACTTTAAGGTAGACTATACACCGGTATTTGGAGATGCGATCGATTTACAGCGCTTTGGTGAGATTGGTAAAAAGGGAGTACTCGCCCTGATGTGCGACAGCACGAATGCAGAACGTCCAGGATTTACCATGTCAGAGCGTACAGTAGGAAAGACATTTGACAATATTTTTGCAGAACACCGCAATACTCGTATTATTATTGCTACCTTTGCGTCGAATGTGGATCGTGTACAGCAGATTATCAATTCTGCATATAAGTATGGAAGAAAAGTAGTAGTAGAAGGCCGAAGCATGGTGAATATTATTGCGACAGCCTCCGAACTTGGATATCTGAATATCCCGGATCAGACATTGATCGAGATTGAACAGATGAAAAATTATCCTGATGAGCAGATGGTTCTGATCACGACAGGAAGTCAGGGCGAGTCCATGGCGGCACTGTCAAGAATGGCAGCAGATATGCACCGCAAAGTAACGATCAAGCCAGGTGATACTGTTATCTTCAGTTCTAATCCAATTCCTGGAAATGAAAAAGCAGTATCCAAGGTGATCAATGAACTGACTGCAAAGGGAGCAGATGTCATTTTCCAGGATGCACATGTTTCCGGACATGCATGCCAGGAAGAGATTAAGCTGATCTATTCCCTGGTACATCCGAAATATGCGATCCCGGTACATGGAGAATTGCGTCATCTGAAAGCGCAGGCAGGACTGGCAGCCAGTCTTGGTATCCCAAAGGAGAATATTTTTATCCTCCGTGCAGGCGATGTACTGGCACTGGATCAGGAGGATGCCAAGATTGTAGATAAGGTACAGACCGGAGGTATTCTGGTAGACGGTCTGGGAGTTGGCGATGTAGGTAATATTGTACTTCGAGACAGACAGCATCTGGCAGAGGATGGAATTGTGATTGTGGTACTTTCCCTGGAAAAATACAGTAATCAGCTTCTGGCTGGCCCTGATATTGTATCCCGTGGATTTGTTTATGTAAGAGAATCCGAAGATCTGATGGAAGATGCCAGACAGGTAGTTTTGGATGCACTGGAATATTGCAGTGCAAAGCATGTGACAGACTGGGGCAAGATTAAGAATACTATAAAAGATGATCTGAATAGTTTCATCTGGAAGAGAACAAAGAGAAGTCCGATGATCCTGCCGATTATTATGGAGATCTGAGAACGAAGTCGGACGGAAGGATTTCAATGAAAGATAATGTAGAGATTTACACGCTGGCATTGATCCGGGTGATTCATGACAGTGATGTATATAAGGATTATAAGGCGGTAAAGAACAGACTAGCCCAGGATCCGGAACTGAAAAGTAAAGTGAATCAGTATCGGAAAGAGTGTTATCATTTGCAGAACAGCGGAGACGTGGAGTCTCTTTATGAAAGAACACAGCAGTTTGACAGACAATATGATGAGTTACTGAAAAACCCTCAGGTGGAAGAATACCTGCGGTGTGAACTGGCAATTTGCCGTATGTTGCAGCAGATCGCAAGTAAAGTGGTGGAATCGGTGGAACTTGATCTGGATGATATTGCCAATGATATTTACCAGATGTAAAGCCTGACGGTAAAACAGGAGGATGACAGATTGAAGCATTTTGTGGCAAGAATTTCCTTATTTGTACTGAGAATGCTGCTGATCGTGTTGATTTCGATTGGGTTATATCACTTTGGAACTTTTGCCTTTACATTTGGCAGACAAATATACAGTGAAGAAGGAATAACGGCAGCACCTGGAAAAGATGTTGCCGTTGTGGTGTCTGAAGGGGAAAGTACAAAAGAGATCGCACAGATGTTGAAACAGTTTGGACTGATCAGTGATCCTTATGTATTTTTGGTACAGGAACGCCTGTCGGAATATCATGGTCAGATTCAGCCTGGCAATTATGTACTGAATACTTCCCAGAGTGGAAATCAGATGATCGCCATTCTCAGCGGTCATGGAGATGAGTCAGAGAATAAGGAGACATAACATATGATAGTAGACGAGAGAATGGTAACCTATATCAATTCTCTGGATACCGGGAGTGGACAGTTTCTGGATCAGCTGGAACTGCAGGCGAAGAAAGACAGAGTGCCGATTATTCGCAGGGAGATGCAAAGTTTCCTGAAAGTGCTTCTGCAGATCAAAAAACCGACAAAGATTCTGGAAGTAGGGACGGCAGTAGGTTTTTCTGCACTTCTGATGGCCAAATATACGCCAGAAGATACCAGAATCGTTACCATTGAAAAATATGAAAAAAGAATTCCGGTTGCGAAAGCGAATTTTCAAGCTGCCGGAATGGATCATAGAATTACGCTTCTGGAGGGAGATGCGCTGGAGATTCTTCGAGAGATGGAAGATTCTTTTGATTTTATCTTCATGGATGCTGCAAAAGGGCAGTATATTCATTTTTATCCGGAAGTCATGCGCCTTTTGGCACCGGAAGGGATTCTGGTGTCGGACAATGTACTGCAGGAAGGTGATTTGATCGAATCGCATTTTGCAGTCGAACGACGGAACCGTACGATATACAAAAGGATGCGGGAGTATCTTTATGTGTTGAAGCACGATGAACGTCTGGAGACTTCTATTCTTCCTGTAGGGGATGGAGCGGCAGTTAGTTACAAAATGAAAACAGAAAGGCAGTAAGATGAGAAAACCAGAATTATTAATACCTGCCAGCAGCCTGGAAGTGCTAAAGACAGCTGTTATATTCGGGGCAGATGCAGTATATATTGGCGGTGAGGCTTTTGGGCTGAGAGCCAAAGCAAAAAATTTTTCCATGGAAGAAATGAAAGAAGGAATTGAGTTCGCACATGCCAGAGGCGTAAAAGTTTATGTGACAGCGAATATTCTCGCCCACAATTACGATCTGGAAGGGGTAGAACAATATTTCAGGGAATTGAGAGAGATCCATCCAGATGCACTGATTATTGCAGATCCGGGTGTCTTTTCCATTGCAAAACAGGTTTGCCCGGAGATTGAGCGCCACATCAGTACCCAGGCGAATAATACAAACTATGAAACTTATCGGTTCTGGTATGAGCTGGGAGCCAAAAGAATCGTTTCAGCCAGGGAACTTTCTCTGGAAGAGATTCGTCAGATTCGTGCACATATTCCGGATGATTGTGAGATTGAGACGTTTATTCATGGTGCAATGTGCATTTCCTATTCCGGCCGCTGTCTGCTTAGCAATTATTTCACGGGAAGAGATGCCAACAGAGGTGCCTGCACACATCCGTGCCGATGGAAATATGCTATTGTGGAAGAGACCAGACCGGGAGAATATCTGCCGGTTTATGAAAATGAACGTGGCACCTATATCTTCAATTCCAAAGATCTCTGTATGATTGAACATATTCCGGAGATTCTGGAATCTGGAATCGACAGCCTGAAAATCGAAGGACGTATGAAGACGGCACTTTATGTGGCAACGGTAGCCAGAACTTATCGAAAAGCAATTGATGACTGTCTGCAGTCCAGAGAGTTATATGAGAAAAATATGCCATGGTATCTGGAACAGATTTCTAACTGTACTTATCGTCAGTTTACAACAGGATTCTTTTATGGCAAGCCAGATGAATCCGCACAGATTTATGACAGCAATACCTATGTAAAAGAATATACGTATCTGGGTATTGTGGGGAATGTGACGGAAGAAGGGCTGTGCAAAATAGAGCAGAGAAACAAGTTCTCAGTGGGCGAAAAGATCGAGATCATGAAGCCAGACGGAGAGAATATCCGTACGAAAGTACTGCAGATTCTGAATGAGGAAGGGCAGGAACAGGATAGTGCTCCGCATCCGAAGCAGGTGCTTTATGTTCGGCTGGATCAATGCGCAGACCATTATGATATTTTAAGAAGACAGGAATAAGAGTTGGAAAAGCACTAAAAAGTGGGGTATCACATAAACTAATAGAAACCCCCTTTGAGGTGCTTTTTATGAAGTCCTTTCCAAAACCGCTTACTGCAGAAGAAGAAGCCTATTACCTTCGCAGATACCGGGAGGGTGATATGGATGCAAAAAGAATTCTGATTGAACGTAATCTTCGTCTGGTTGCACATGTGGCCAAAAAGTATGTCAATCAGGGAGAGGAAACAGAAGATCTGATAGCGGTTGGAACTGTAGGGCTGATAAAAGCAGTGGGAACTTTTAATCATCAAAAAAATAATAAACTGGCGACTTATGCAGCAAGATGTGTAGAGAATGAATTGCTGATGTTGTTTCGCAATCGGAAAAAAGTCAGCAGAGATGTATCTCTTTATGATCCCATTGGAACTGATAAAGAGGGAAATGAAATCAGTCTGCTGGACATTCTGGAAAGTGAAAAAATAGATGTAATTGAGCAGATGCAGCAAAAAAACAATGCCAGAAAACTGCAATGGTTAATGGAGAAGGAATTGGATGACAGAGAGCGGTGTATTTTGCGAATGCGTTACGGCATTGGAAGGGAAAAAGAACTGACTCAGAGAGAAATCGCAGAAGTATTGGGGATTTCCAGATCTTATGTTTCCAGAATTGAAAAAACAGCGATCGAAAAATTAAGAGAAATGTTCCGGGAGGAGATAGAGAATCGATGATATACTGGCGCACTATGGAGGAAGGACTAAAAAAAGCAGAACAGACAGCATTCGCCAGAACGCTTCTTCTGGATGCGTTAAGGAAAGAATATGGAATAACCAGACTGCCGGAGATTGCCAGGACACCTCATGGGAAACCATATTTCCTGAATTCTCCGGAACTCTATTTTAATTACAGTCACAGTAAACACGCTGCTGCCTGTGTTCTTTCGAAGCAGGCAGTTGGAATCGATCTGGAGCAGATACGAAATTACAGTGAAAAGACGGCACAGAGATTTTGCAGCCAGGGGGAATGGGTCTGGCTTCAAAGACAGCCAGATCTGAATAAGGCGTGGATTCAGATCTGGACAATGAAAGAAGCATGGTTAAAATACCGTGGAATCGGGCTACGTGTGGATCTTCGAGACCTGGATTTTACAGCGGCACTGGAAAATGCATCTGCACAGAAGGAGATCACTGTGTTGGAACATGGACAGACTCATACTGCCTGTATCTATTCTTATTTCATAGAAGATTTTTGGATGTCTGTGTGTGGTAAAGAAAAAGTAAAAAACCATGTGTTGCATCTATTGTGAAAAAGTGATAAACTAATTCTGCGTTGATCAGGCGCTTCAAGCTTCAGGGTTCTCCTGAAGTATTTCAGAAAAATATATCAGACAATTACATACAGGAGGATACAGATTGTTCAGTAAAGTATTATCGGCAGCTGTATACGGGGTGCAGAGTAAGGTGGTCCAGGTAGAGACGGATATTACCAACGGACTTCCTTCTTTTTCTATGGTAGGATATCTTTCCACTCAGGTAAAAGAAGCACAGGAACGTGTACGTACAGCTTTGAAAAACTCAGGTATACAACTGCAGCCTAAAAAGATTACCGTCAATTTATCTCCAGCCGATCTGCATAAATCAGGAACCGGATTTGATCTGCCCATTGCCATAGCGATTGCGGCATCTTATGGGCTGGTAGACAGGGAAAGACTGGAAGATACATTTATCATCGGTGAACTCAGTCTGAATGGGAAAATCAATGGAGTACCTGGCATCCTTCCGATGGCAGCAAAGGCCAGAAGTATACAATGTAGTCGCTGCATTGTACCCTGGCAGAATCAGAAAGAAGCCAGAGCCATAGAAGGGATAGAAGTAATCGGAGCAGAGACGCTGGAGCAGGTGCTCACCTATTTGCAGACAGGAGAAATACCCAAAATAGAAGAGAACATACAGGAAGAAGCAGAAAATCCAAAAGAAAAGCCGGATTTTTATGAAGTACATGGACAGGATGGCGCAAAACGAGCTGCACTGGTGGCTGCAGCGGGGTTCCATAATCTTCTGATGATCGGACCGCCGGGAGCTGGAAAATCTATGATTGCCAGCCGCATCCCGGGTATTTTGCCATCCATGACGGAAGAAGAGGCTATTGAATTATCAGCTATATACAGTGTGATAGGTAAATTGCCGCCGAATGGATCTCTGATAAAAGAACGACCATTTCGTGCACCACATCATACGATTACGGCAAAAGCATTATGTGGTGGAGGAACTATCCCGGGACCTGGTGAGATCAGCCTGGCACACTGCGGAGTATTGTTTCTGGATGAATTGCCGGAATTTCACAGGGAGACACTGGAGGTTTTGCGTCAGCCGCTGGAAAATGGAAGTATGCAGATTCACAGATGTGGCTATACCTATGATTTTCCGGCACAGTTTATGCTGGTGGGAGCCATGAATCCCTGCCCCTGTGGATTTTATCCGGATCTGTCCAGATGTCATTGCAGCTATACTGCGGTACGGCGGTATCAGGAAAAAATCAGTATGCCATTGCTGGATCGTATGGATATGATGATTGAAGTATCAGCGCTTTCTTATCCTCAATGGAATCAGAAAACACAGGAGATGTCCAGCACTCAGATGAGGAAAAAAGTGGAACGTGTCCGGGAAATTCAGAAAGAACGACGGAAAGGTCAGTCATTTTTGTTTAATTCCAGAATGGGGAATCAGGAACTGGAAGAATATTGTGCGCTTGGAACGCAGGAAAAGAAACTCATGAAGAAGGCGTTTGATGAACTTAAGATGAGTGCAAGAGGATATACCAAAATTCTGAAAGTTGCGAGAACCGTAGCAGATTTGGAGGAAAAAGAACAGATACAGACTGAGCATCTGCAGGAAGCACTTTGTTACCGGATTGGAAATGGAATATATCGATAGGAGGAAATGATGGACGAATGGTTGTGGATGTGCAGTATGCCAGGATTTTATCGGAATGATTTTGCCAGACTTTTGCAATTCTTTGAATCACCAGAGGCAATACGGAAAAGTGAAAAAAAGCAAATCTCACTTTTGCCATTTTTAAAAGACAGGCAAAAGAAGGTGCTGGAGGAATGGAGAAGTCATTCTGCAGAAGAAATCAGGCATAAACTGACAGAAAAAGGAATAAAGTTTATCAGCTGCATGGAAAAGGGATATCCGGAACGCCTCAGAGCACTGGAGGATTATCCGTATGGGCTGTTTTATCTGGGCGAACTCCCAAGTCCCAGAGAACGCTGTGTCGCAGTAGTAGGCGCCCGTATGTGTACAAACTATGGACGCAGTATAGCAGTGGAAGTGGCAGAAGTGCTGTCAGAACATGGAATTTCCATAGTCAGTGGTATGGCATATGGTATTGACGGAATTGCGCAGGCGGCCTGTCTGAAAGCAGGTGGCAGAAGCTATGCTGTAACAGGATGTGGGGCAGATATCTGTTATCCGGCGGATCACAGGAGCCTTTGCCGGGAACTGGCGCAAAAAGGTGGCGTGATTACAGAATATCCGCCTGGAACACAGCCTGTGCCCCTGCATTTTCCTATGCGAAACCGGCTGATCAGTGGGCTGAGTGAATGCGTGATTGTAGTAGAAGCAAAGAAAAAAAGTGGTTCCCTTATTACTGCTGATCTGGCGCTTGATCAGGGAAAGGATGTACTGGCAGTGCCAGGACGGATGGAAGATCCATTAAGCGAGGGCTGCAACCAGCTGATTTCCCAGGGCGCCGGGATTCTGACTTCTGTGGAAGAACTGATATCTCATCTTGGAATTTCAATGGAAAATGTGAAAAAAAAGAAAAAAAATAACATTACGCTTGCAAGTTCCGAGAATATGGTGTATATTTGTCTGGATTTTCGACCGAAGAGCCTGACTGAAATTATCAGAAGCAGTGGACTTCCGGCAGAGGCAGTGATGCGTATCCTGATGGATCTGCAGATGAGGGGGCTGGTTGAAGAAATATCGAAGAATTATTACGTTTTAAAGAAATAAAAACGCAGTGGTTTTCCACGGAGGAATTTTTAGATGGCAAAATATCTGGTGATTGTAGAATCTCCGACAAAAGTTAAAACAATTAAAAAGTTTCTAGGAGCCAATTATACCGTTGCAGCATCCAATGGACATGTAAGAGACTTCCCAAAGAGTCAGTTCGGAATCGATGTAGAACATGACTTTGAACCGAAATATATCACGATCAGAGGAAAGGGGGAACTCCTTGCCGGACTTCGTAAGGAAGTAAAGAAGGCGGACAAGGTTTATCTTGCTACTGACCCGGACCGCGAAGGAGAAGCTATAAGCTGGCATCTGTCTCATGCGCTGAAGCTGGATGATAAGAAAATCTATCGTATTACATTTAATGAGATTACCAAGAATGCGGTGAAAGCATCCCTGAAAAGCCCAAGAGCGATAGATATGGATCTGGTAGATGCACAGCAGGCCAGACGAATGCTGGACCGTATGGTAGGTTACAAAATCAGTCCGTTGTTGTGGCAGAAGGTGAAAAGAGGATTAAGTGCCGGTCGTGTACAGTCTGTAGTACTCAGATTGATTGGAGACCGGGAAGATGAGATAAATGCATTTATTCCAGATGAATACTGGAGTCTGGACGCCCACCTGAAGGTATCCGGGGAACGTAAAATGCTGGAAGCCAAGTTCTATGGAACCGAAGAGGAGAAAGTAACCATTCATTCCAGAACAGAAATGGAAAAGATCCGTGAAGAAATAGAAAAAGAAGAGTTTCTGGTGAAGGAGATTAAGACAGGAGAACGAAGCAGGAAAGCTCCGCTCCCGTTTACCACCAGTACACTGCAGCAGGAAGCTGCAAAGGTACTGAATTTTTCTACGCAGAAGACCATGCGTATCGCCCAGCAGTTATATGAAGGAATTGATATCAAAGGAAATGGTACAGTAGGTTTGATCACGTACCTGAGAACCGATTCCACACGAATTGCAGAAGAAGCAGATGTGGCGGCCAGAGAGTATATTCGTCAGGAATACGGAGAAGAGTATGTCTCTGAGAGTCCTCAGAAAAAAGCATCCGGCCAGAAGATACAGGATGCCCATGAAGCGATTCGTCCAAGTGATATTACCAGAACACCGGTATTTGTCAAAGAATCGCTTTCCAGAGACCAGTTCCGACTGTACCAGCTGATCTGGAAGCGCTTCACAGCCAGCCGGATGGAAAATGCAAAATATGAGACAACTTCCATTAAGATTGCAGCAGGAAAGTATATTTTTACAGTGGCTACATCCAGAGTATTATTTGAAGGTTTCCTTTCGGTCTATACAGATGGGGAAGAGGATGGCAAAGCGAATACTCTGCTTGGCAAGATTACTAAGGATACACAATTGTCTTTGAGTGAACTGGAAGAGAAGCAGCATTTTACCCAGCCACCAGCACATTATACAGAAGCATCTCTTGTAAAGACACTGGAAGAACTGGGAATCGGAAGACCCAGTACCTATGCTCCAACGATTACCACATTGCTGAACAGAAGATATGTGACAAAAGAAAGCAAGAATCTTTACATGACAGAGCTGGGAGAAGTGGTGAATAATATCATGAAAGAAGCGTTTCCAAGTATTGTGGATGTGAATTTTACGGCAAATATGGAGTCGCTGCTGGATATGGTAGAAGAAGGAAAAGTCAATTGGAAGACCGTTGTCAGCAATTTCTATCCGGACTTAGATGAAGCAGTTCAGAATGCAGAAAAGGAACTGGAAGAAGTTAAGATTGAAGATGAAGTGACAGATGTGGTCTGCGAACAGTGTGGCCGCAATATGGTAGTGAAATATGGTCCTCATGGAAAGTTCCTGGCATGTCCTGGTTTCCCTGAATGCCGCAATACCAAGCCTTATCTGGAAAAAATAGGGATTGCATGTCCAAAATGCGGAAAAGACGTGGTGATTCGTAAGACGAAAAAAGGCAGAAAATATTATGGATGCGAGGATAATCCAGAATGCGATTTTATGTCCTGGCAGAAGCCATCTGCGAAAAAATGTCCGAACTGTGGTGGATATATGCTGGAAAAAGGCAATAAACTGGTATGTGCAGATGAACAGTGCGGTTATGTAGAAACAATGGAAAAAAAGAACAACGATTGAGCGTTCAAAAATAGAGAAGTATAGAAAGAGAAATGACAGAATCTGCCTGTGATTTCTCTTTTTTTCTGATAAATACAAATAATTTTGAAATTATCAGAAAATTTCTTTGAATTCCTGTATAGTATATGGTAATATAAAAATGTGTTTGGGAAAATTCAATCGTTTTAAATCCTGGAAATTAAAGAGGAGGGTTTTTATGAGCGTTCAATTACTGGACAAGACACGAAAGATCAATAAGCTGCTGCATAATAACAATTCCAGCAAAGTCGTATTTAATGATATTTGTAAAGTACTGACGGATATCATGGATTCAAATATACTGGTACTCAGTAAAAAAGGAAAGGTACTGGGGGTAAGCATCAGCAGTGAGATTGGAGAAATTCATGAGCTGGTGGAAAATAAAGTGGGGACTTTTATTGATCCAATGTTAAATGAACGCCTTCTTGGAGTGCTTTCCACAAAGGAAAATGTGAATCTGGAGACACTGGGATTCGAGCCAGATGGGGTGAAGCAATACCAGGCTATTATCAATCCTATTGATATTGCAGGAGAACGTCTTGGAACAGTGTTTATGTACCGGGTAAAAGATGCATACACCATAGACGACATTATTTTAAGCGAATATGGAACGACTGTGGTGGGACTGGAGATGATGCGCTCTGTAAATGAAGAGAGTGCAGAAGAACACAGGAAGATTCAGATCGTAAAATCAGCAATCAATACCTTGTCTTATTCGGAGCTGGAGGCAATTCTTCATATTTTTGATGAATTGGACGGCAATGAAGGAATTCTGGTAGCCAGCAAAATAGCAGACCGGGTAGGAATTACCAGATCCGTGATAGTGAATGCACTTCGTAAATTTGAAAGTGCGGGAGTCATCGAGTCCAGATCTTCTGGAATGAAGGGCACATACATCAAGGTAGTGAATCAGATGGTATTTGAAGAATTGAATGAAATCAGAAGACAGAGAGAGTTCCATTAACTGGGACTCTTTTTTGTAGAAAATAATAAATGTGAGAAAAAAAGAGTAAAATTAAGAAAAAGTGAGTATAATTGAGAAATATTCAAAATAGTGAAAAAGTATAAAGTTGCATAATTTGCATATATTTACTAATATAAAAACCGTAGTTAGCACTCAATAGAAGAGAGTGCTAATAAGAAGTTCGAAGAGTTGAACGAAGGAGGCTTAATTATGAAGTTAGTACCACTTGGCGACAGAGTCGTTTTAAAACAGTTTGAAGCAGAAGAGACAACAAAATCCGGTATTATCCTTGCAGCAAAATCTCAGGAAAAACCTCAGGAAGCAGAAGTTGTAGCAGTAGGACCTGGCGGAATGGTTGATGGAAAAGAAGTAACCATGCAGGTTAAGGCAGGCGATAAAGTAATCTATTCCAAATATTCAGGAAATGAAGTAAAACTGGATGGCGAAGAATATATTATTGTAAAACAGAATGATATTCTTGCAATCGTTGAATAATAATCAGGAGGAACAATCATCATGGCAAAAGAAATTAAATATGGATCAGAAGCCAGACAGGCTCTTGCAGAAGGCGTAAACAAACTGGCTGATACAGTAAAAGTAACACTTGGACCGAAAGGAAGAAACGTAGTACTGGATAAGCAGTATGGAGCTCCATTGATCACGAATGATGGTGTGTCTATCGCAAAAGAAATCGATCTTCCAGATGCTTTCGAAAACATGGGAGCACAGCTGGTAAAAGAAGTAGCTACAAAGACAAATGATGTAGCAGGTGATGGTACAACAACAGCAACTGTTCTTGCACAGGCAATGATTCAGGAAGGTATGAAGAACCTGGAAGCAGGCGCTAATCCAATCGTACTGAGAAAAGGTATGAAGAAAGCAACAGAAGCCGCTGTAAAATCTATCGCTGATATGAGCAGCAAGGTAAAAGGAAAACATCAGATGGCAAGAGTAGCAGCAATCTCTGCAGGAGATGAAGAGGTTGGAAACATGGTGGCAGATGCAATGGAAAAAGTATCTGCTGATGGAGTTATCACAATTGAAGAATCCAAGACCATGAAGACAGAACTGGATCTGGTAGAAGGTATGCAGTTCGACAGAGGATATATTTCCGCATACATGGCAACAGATATGGAAAAAATGGAAGCAGTTCTGGATGATCCATATATCCTCATCACAGACAGAAAGATCACAGTCATCCAGGATATCCTTCCTGTATTGGAACAGATCGTTCAGGCTGGAAGAAAGCTTCTGATCATCGCTGAGGATGTAGAAGGTGAAGCACTTACTACTCTGATTGTAAACAAATTAAGAGGTACTTTCGGGGTTGTTGCAGTGAAGGCTCCTGGATATGGTGACAGAAGAAAAGAAATGCTGAAAGATATCGCCATTCTGACAGGTGGACAGGTTATTTCCGAAGAACTTGGCCTGGAACTGAAAGATACCACTCTGGAAATGCTTGGACGTGCGAAGTCTGTAAAAGTTGCAAAAGAAAATACCGTTATCGTAGATGGTCTTGGCAACAAAGATGAAATCAAAGCCAGAGTAGAACAGATCAAATCTGCAATCTCTACTACAACATCTGAGTTTGACAAAGAAAAACTTCAGGAAAGACTGGCAAAACTGGCTGGTGGCGTTGCTGTTATCCGTGTCGGCGCTGCTACTGAGACAGAAATGAAAGAAGCAAAACTTCGTATGGAAGATGCTTTGAATGCTACTCGTGCAGCAGTAGAAGAAGGTATTGTAGCAGGTGGTGGATCTGCATATATTCATGCTGCAAAACAGGTTGCCAAACTGGTAGATGAACTGGAAGGCGATGAGAAGACAGGAGCAAAAGTAATTCTGAAAGCTCTGACAGCTCCACTGACACAGATCGCACAGAATGCAGGTCTGGAAGGCGCAGTCATCGTAAACAAAGTAACGGAATCCAAAGAAGGTATTGGATTTGATGCATACAATGAAGAATATGTAGATATGGTAGAGGCTGGTATTCTGGATCCTGCAAAGGTTACCAGAAGTGCCCTTCAGAACGCAACCAGCGTAGCGTCTACATTCCTTACTACAGAATCCTGTGTAGCAAACATCAAGGAACCAGAACCGGCAATGCCAGCTGGTGCAGGTATGAATCCTGGAATGATGTAAGAGAAGAATCAAAAAGTCCTGCTGTGTGACAGCAGGGCTTTTTTCATAAAGAAAATATACGATGTTTACATGGTGAATCGAGCCTGGGTGTGTTATAATAGAATAGTCAGCAGACAGGGTGTCTGCAAAAATAAACAGACAGGAGAGGACGGATGAGTGATTTATACACTGAAGAGATTGTAAAAAAAGAAAAAACGATGAAAGACACCGTGATCAGGGTACTTCTGATTGCGGGAACTGCAGTAGCTGTTTTGTCACTGATGGTTCTTGGGTGGTTATCTATTATTCTGATCATTGCATTTGCAGTAGCGGATTATTTTGTTTTGCCAACATTGGAACTGGAATATGAATACCTGTATGTAAACGGGGAAATTGATATTGACAAGATCATGTCGAAGCAGAAGAGAAAACGGGTATTTTCCGGCGATGTGGCTTCCCTGGAACTCCTTGCACCAAGTCAGTCACATGAATTAGATCATTACCGAACCAGAACAGATATCAAAAAGAATGATTTTTCATCAGGGAAAAAGGATGCCAAAACGTATACAATGATTTTAAAAAAAGATCAGGGTATGGAAATGGTGATATTTGAACCAGGTGAAGTCATGTTAAAAGATATGAAACGTATGGCACCAAGAGAAGTGCATCTGCAGTAATAAGTGTTTTTTTGTGAAAGCAGACAATAGAAACGATTGACAGACACTTTTATTTTTGATAGAATATCGAGCAAAAGTCATATTAAATATAGGAAGAAAGTGAGGAAATACAAATGGGCAGCATTATAGGTGAAGGAATTACCTTTGATGACGTATTATTGGTTCCGGCTTATTCAGAAGTGATTCCGAATGAAGTCAGCCTGGATACTCATTTGACGAAGAAGATCAAATTGAATATTCCAATGATGAGTGCAGGTATGGATACGGTTACCGAACACAGAATGGCAATTGCGATGGCAAGACAGGGTGGAATTGGTATTATCCATAAGAATATGTCTATTGAGGCACAGGCAGAAGAAGTAGACAAAGTAAAACGTTCCGAAAACGGAGTTATCTCGGACCCATTTTATTTATCTCCTGAGCATACCCTTGCGGATGCAAATGATTTGATGGCAAAGTTTCGTATTTCCGGTGTCCCAATTACTGAGAATGGAAAGCTGGTAGGTATCATTACGAACCGTGACCTGAAATTTGAAGAAGATTATTCCAAGCTGATCAAGGATTGCATGACATCAGAAGGCCTGGTAACAGCAAAAGTAGGAATCACACTGGAAGAAGCCAAGAAGATTCTTGGAAAGGCCCGTAAGGAGAAACTTCCGATTGTAGATGATGATTTCAATCTGAAAGGATTAATCACAATCAAAGATATCGAAAAACAGATTAAGTATCCGAATTCTGCAAAAGACGCACAGGGAAGACTGCTTTGTGGAGCGGCTGTAGGTATTACAGCAAACTGTCTGGAAAGAACAGAAGCACTGGTAAAGGCTCATGTGGATGTAGTTGTTCTGGACTGTGCACATGGTCATTCTGCAAATGTATTAAGATGTGTGAAGATGATCAAGGAAAAATTCCCTGATCTGCAGTTGGTTGCAGGTAATGTAGCAACTGGAGATGCAACCAGAGCACTGATTGAGGCTGGTGTGGATGCAGTAAAGGTTGGTATTGGACCTGGCTCAATCTGTACTACCCGTGTGGTATCTGGTGTAGGTGTGCCACAGATTACAGCAGTAATGGAATGCTATAATGTAGCAAAGGAATATGGTATTCCGATTATCGCAGACGGTGGTATCAAGTATTCCGGAGATATGACAAAAGCGATTGCAGCAGGCGCAAATGTCTGCATGATGGGAAGTATCTTTGCAGGATGCGATGAGAGCCCGGGAACTTTCGAACTGTTCCAGGGAAGAAAATATAAGGTATACCGTGGAATGGGTTCTATTGCAGCAATGGAAAACGGAAGCAAAGACCGTTACTTCCAGTCCAATGCGAAGAAGCTGGTTCCGGAAGGAGTAGAGGGACGTGTTGCATATAAAGGAAGCGTAGAAGATACGGTATTCCAGCTGCTTGGCGGTCTTCGTTCCGGTATGGGATACTGCGGAACCCCGACAATTGAGGAACTGAAGGAACGTGGAAGATTTGTGAAGATCTCAGCTGCGTCCTTGAAAGAATCTCATCCTCATGATATTCATATTACCAAAGAGGCACCGAACTATAGTGTTGAAGAGTAATTACTTAGAACAGATTAGAGAAAATTGTAATGTCAGACAGAATCTGATTGAATTAAAACAGTTGATTCGTGACGAAAATCAGAAGAAAGCCCTTGCTTATGAACTGGCAGGGGATTTCTCTGACTTTACGGCTCTTTTGTCTCATGAAGATCCGAAAGTGCGGAAAAACGCTGTACTGATTTTGGGAGAGATGGAGTGTGATGATCTTGCAGATCAGATCTGGAAGGCTTATGAAGCAGAGCAGACTATGTTTGTGAAAGCAGACTATATCAAAAGCCTTGCAAAGTGCGATTGCCGTCATCTTCTTCCATGTCTGAAAAAGCGTCTTCAGGAGCTTTCTGAAAAAGAAATTCTGCCAGATGAAGAAAAGCATGTGCGTAGTGAGATGTTTGCACTACAGGCGCTGGTCCTGAAATATGATCGACCGCGTCAACACCGTTTCATCGGTTATCAGGATGAAACAGAAATCATTCTGATGACAAATCGTAACCACAGAAAAGTGACAGTGGATCAGCTCCCGGAGAGCGAAGTAAAGATGCTGGCTGGTGGAGTGAAATTTCGCACAACCCATCTGGAAGATGTACTGAAGATCCGTACTTATTCAGAAGTGTTATTTCCGATCTCAGGACAAAAAGCACTGGAAGGAAGTCCGGATCATATGTCCAGGCAACTTTTGCAGGGAGGAATGATGAGGTTCTTGAATGATCATCATGATGGGGTATCACCTTATTATTTCCGCCTTGAGATAAAGAGCAGTATGACACCGGAACGTCGCATTGATCTTGTGAAAAAGATGTCTCTTGCTATAGAGAAAGAATCTAGACGAAAACTGGTGAACACTACATCTGGATATGAATTGGAGATTCGTCTGGTAGCAGGAAAAGACGGAAAGTTTGTTCCATTATTAAAACTGTCTACTATACCAGACTGGAGATTTTCTTATCGAAAAGAAGTGCTTCCAACTTCTATTGCGCCTGTAAATGCAGCACTGATCATGAAGTTGTCGGAACCATATTTAAAGGAAAATGCACGAGTTCTGGATCCGTTCTGCGGAACAGGTACCATGCTGATTGAACGTGCCAGACTGCAGCCGTGTCATACCCTGTATGGCATTGATATTCTGGAAGAGGCAGTTCAGAAAGCCCGAATCAATACAGAACAGGCAAATATACCGATTCATTATATCAACCGTAATTATTTTGATTTTAAGCATGAATATCGGTTTGATGAGATTGTGACCAATATGCCGGGAGCAGGAAAGAATAAAGATCTTCAGTCTGTGCAGTTGCTATATGATCGTTTTTTGAAAAAATCTTTGGAAATACTGGAAAAAGATGGAGTCATTGTGGCTTATACTACATTGCCGGATGTGTTGGAGAAGGTGACCAGAAAATATCAGGAATATCGCATTCTAAAAGAAGAAGTGATCAATGAACGGGAGAATAGCAGGCTGGTGATAATACAACGGCTGTGAAAGCAAAATAGTCAGAATTTTTACAACAATAGATGTAATTTGAAAAATTTGCAAAATAGTAGTTGACAAATGAGAAACAGTCATATATAATAACTCTTGTCACTGAGGAAGTGACAAGATAATGCGCGAGTGGCTCAGTTGGTGGAGCGCGACCTTGCCAAGGTCGAGGCCGCGGGTTCGAGTCCCGTCTCGCGCTTTTGTTTTACGCAAAAAGGGGCATCCGGTTGGATGCCTCTTTTTGTGTAAAAAGAGCCCTGTCGGGCTCAAACAGCATTCATAGAATGCTGTTCGAGGTCTCGGAGGACCTAAAGTCCTCCTCGGTCGGCGCTAAACATTGGTCCACTGGACCAATAGCGCCGTCTCGCGCAAAAAAAATCTTGGTCAGTGCTTTAGTGTTTGTGAGTATATGCATTTGTTTATGTTTATTTTACTTGTGAAATGGAGTGGAGTTTTGTATACTGTACATGATATGGAAAAATTTGCAGCTGTTTCCGGAGATCATATCAGTGGAGGAAAGAAACAGTCACGTAAAGAAAGCAGATGTGTGCAGTACGTATTTGGATGATGCGTGTTACATGACGTAAGGAGGATATATGGGCGGATTTTTTGCGGTAGCATCAAAGCAGGATTGTGTATTTGATTTATTTTTTGGAACGGATTATCATTCCCATCTGGGAACCAGACGAGGTGGTATGGCAGTGTATGGAAAAGACGGATTTGACCGGGCTATCCACAATATTGAGAATTCGCCATTCCGAACCAAGTTTGAAAAAGAAGCCAATGAGATGAAAGGATATATGGGGATTGGCTGCATTTCTGATTATGAGCCTCAGCCACTTTTGATTCGATCTCATCATGGCACCTATGTGATCTCTGCTGTTGGTAAGATTAATAATATGGAGCAGTTGGAAAAGGAATTGTTCCGTTCGGGACATACTCATTTTATGGAGATGACCACAGGGGAGATTAATGCTACTGAGCTGGTGGCGACACTGATTAATCAAAAAGAAAGTATTGTGGAAGGCATTCAGTATGCACAGGATAAGATAGACGGTTCACTGACTCTGCAGCTTCTGACACCAAAGGGAATTTATCTCGCCAGAGATAAAATGGGGCGAACTCCGGTAGCATTGGGGAAAAAGGATGATGCATATTGTGCGTCTTTTGAAAGTTTTGCTTATCTGAATCTGGGATATGAAGAATATAGGGAACTGGGTCCCGGAGAGATTGTGGTGATGACACCGGAAGCAGTGATTACACTGGTAAAACCTGGTGAAAAGATGAAAATCTGTACCTTTTTATGGGTATACTATGGATATCCTTCTTCTTCTTATGAGGGAATCAGCGTGGAACAGATGAGATATAACTGTGGCAAGCTGCTGGCACGCAGAGATAACGTGGCTGCAGACACAGTGGCGGGGGTACCAGATTCCGGAACAGCTCATGCCGTAGGATATGCCAATGAATCAGGAATTCCGTTTTCCAGACCTTTCATTAAATATACACCGACTTGGCCGCGCTCTTTTATGCCGACGATACAGAGCCAGAGAAATCAGATTGCAAAGATGAAGCTGATTCCTGTTCATGATCTGATCAAAGGAAGAAGATTGCTTTTAATAGATGATTCCATTGTAAGAGGAACCCAGCTTCGAGAGACTACGGAGTTCCTGTATCGCAGTGGAGCAAGAGAGGTACATATCAGACCGGCATGTCCACCATTGATTTATGGCTGCAGATTCCTGAATTTTTCAAGGTCTACTTCTGATATGGATCTGATTACCAGACGAATTATTCAGAGACTAGAAGGACGCCAGAATGAGGAAATCCTTCAGGAATATGCCAATCCGGATACGGATAAATATCATGATATGGTAGAAGCAATTGCTCGGGAAATGAATTTTTCTTCTCTGAGATATCACAGACTGGATGATATGATACAGTCCGTTGGCATTAATCCAGACAGTCTGTGTACTTATTGCTGGAACGGAAAAGAATAGACGGAACAGGAGTGCATATGGAAGAAAAGCAATTTCATGGATTATCATCTGCAGAAGTAGAAGACAGGATCAGAATGGATCGAACCAATCATATGAATACCAGTGCATCTAAATCTGTGTCAGATATCGTAAAAGAACATTCTCTTACGTATTTTAATTTCCTGAATCTGTTCCTTGCAGTACTGGTAGCTCTGACCGGACAGTTCAAGAATATGACATTTATGGGTGTGATTCTGATCAATACTGCGATTGGTATTGTGCAGGAGCTGAAAGTAAAAAAACTGATTGATCAGATCTCTGTAATGACAGCTGCCAGAACAAGGGTGATTCGTGAGGGAGTAACAAAGGAAATAGATGTCAGTGATGTGGTGATTGATGATGTCATTCTGTTAGAGAGCGGTGAGCAGGTCTGTGCTGACTGCAGATTACTGGATGCCACTGGAATAGAAGTGAATGAATCCATGCTGACTGGAGAGTCCAGACCGGTAAAAAAGCAGGCAGGAGAAGAACTGATGTCAGGAAGCTACCTGGTTTCCGGCAGTGGTGTGGCGAAGGTTTTTCATGTAGGGGAGAACAATTATGCTGCAACACTGGCAAAAAAAGCAAAGATAAAGAAACG
Source organism: Muricoprocola aceti (assembly GCF_025567005.1). Classification (NCBI taxonomy): domain Bacteria; kingdom Bacillati; phylum Bacillota; class Clostridia; order Lachnospirales; family Lachnospiraceae; genus Muricoprocola; species Muricoprocola aceti. The sequence continues at coordinate 355,234 of NZ_JAOQKE010000001.1, read as the reverse complement.
TGCATCTTCCCAGATGCAGGAGATCATAAAAAAAATCATAAAGATTGATGGTGTACTGCTGATTCCGGTAGGAATTCTGTTATATCTGTCTCAGAGAGGCATTGCGGAAACAACATCAGATGCCGTTGTGAATACGGTAGCAGGTGTCATTGGGATGATTCCAGAAGGACTCGTACTTCTTACCAGCGTATCTTTTGTTCTTGGTGTGGGCAGACTGGCCAGAAAAAAAGCGTTGGTACAGGAGATGGAAGCGATTGAAGCACTGGCAAGAGTGAATGTTCTGTGTCTGGATAAAACAGGAACGATTACAACGGGAAAGCTGGATGTTGTCGATGTAGTGCCGGTACAGGAAGAACAGAGCCCGGAAGAAATAACCACCATTATGAGTGAACTGACCTGGGCTTTTGATGATGTGAACAGCACACAGGATGCACTGAGAAAGAAGTTTAAAAAGATCGGAAAGTGGAAAGCAGAAGAGAAGATCCCATTTTCTTCTGACCGGAAGTATCGAGCAGCTTTTTTTGAAGAACATGGAGGATATGCCCTTGGTGCACCGGAATTCCTGGTACCAGAGAATACACAGCTTATGGAACGAGTGAATCAGTATTCGGCGGAAGGTATGCGTGTACTGCTTCTTGCTTCTGCTACATTGAAGGCGGAGGAGATGAAACTGGAAGAGGTAAAACCGCTGGGACTGATCATTATCGAAGACCAGATCCGTCCGGAAGCAAAAGATACATTTGCGTATTTCAGAGAGCAGAAGGTAGCAATTAAGGTTCTGTCTGGAGACAATCCGGTGACTGTATCCCAGATAGCTGGAAAAGCAGGACTGGAAGGGGCAGATAAATATCTGGATGCCAGAAATCTGCCGGAGGACTTTGAAGAACTGAGGGAAGTTGTGGAGAAGTATGCGGTGTTTGGCCGTGTGCGTCCAGAACAGAAGCAGAACATTATCAAGGCCTGCCAGGCAAATGGAAAAGTTGCCGGAATGGTGGGGGATGGTGTCAATGATGTCCTGGCACTGAAAGATGCAGACTGTGGTATTGCCATGGCTGCCGGAAGCGATGCAGCAAAACAGGTGGCACATATTGTGCTTCTGGATTCGAACTTCGCAAGTATGACCAATATTGTGGGAGAAGGGCGAACTATTATCAGCAATATTGAAAAGGTCAGTTCGTTGTATCTGACAAAGACGATCTATTCCGTATTACTTTGTCTGATTTTTATTTTCTGGCAAAAAGAATATCCGTTTATACCGATTCAGCTGTCCTGGATCAGCGGTGTGGCGATTGGTGTACCGAGCTTTCTTCTGACTCTGGAACAAAATCAGAACAGTATTTCAGAAGGATTTTTGCGTCATGTGATGCGTGTTGCCTTGCCGGCTGCACTGACGATGGTTGGAACACTGGTTCTGACAGAAGTGCTTTCGCCGTTCTGGAACGGAGAAGATCTTTTGTCATCTCTGTATCATCTGGTACTCGGCGGTATGGTCAGTCTGATTGTAGTATACAGAGTCTGTATGCCGATGACCAGATATCACAAAGTGTTGTGTGTTGGTCTTACCGTGATCTTTGCGGCTGGGCTTGTAATTGCACCTGGTTTCCTGGGAATTCACCGGTTGGATTGCTGGCAGAGTGTATTGCTGATTCCGATGATCTGTATGGTATGTGTCCTGAATCAGGGACTGACACATATCTTTGAGTGGATGGATGGAAAATTAAAAAAGGCAGAGAAATAATGGGGGAATTGGATGATGACTGCCAGAACAGTATGCTTTATCATAGCATGGATCTTTTTGGCGTGTTTCTGTATTTGGCAGGCGCACCGGATGATAGTATTAAAAAAAAGAGAGAAGGAGCTTGAGGAATGCCTGAAAGAAACGGATATTTCCATTATGCTCAGTCAGATACAACCCCATTTCCTGTATAATTCTCTTTCAACGATTCGTGAATTATGTAGAGAGGATCCGGAAAAAGCACAGAAAGCTCTGGAAGAGTTCTCTGCATTTTTGCGTGGCAATATGGAGTCTCTCAGGAGTAAAGTGCCAGTTCCGTTTTCGCGAGAAATGGAGCATGTGAAACATTATCTCCATCTGGAGCAGATTCGATTTGGTGATGATCTTCATGTGGAATACGATATCCAGGAAGATGATTTTTTCCTTCCTACGCTGACAATTCAGCCTATTGTAGAAAATGCAGTGAAGTATGGAGTTGGAAACAAAGAAGAAGGCGGAACAGTCTGGATTGAAAGTCACAGGGAGGGAAAACAGATCATAATTATCGTCCGGGATGACGGAATTGGGTTCGATGTGGATGAGTTTGAACATATCCCGATTCAGAAAGATGGCCGTACACATATAGGACTGTCCAACGTAAAACATCGAATTGAAAAGATGGTGAATGGAACAATGACGATTCACAGCAGAAAAGAAACAGGAACAGTAGTAAAGATTACGTTGAATGCAGAAAGATGACGGAGACAGGATATGCAGATTTTGGCAGTAGATGATGAAAGATTGGAATTGAATGCATTGACAAGGACTTTAAAAGAAGTATTCCCGGATGATGCAATTGCCGGTTTCCAGAAAACAGGAGAGGTCCTTTCTTTTCTGGAAACATGCAGGAGGGAACAAATATCAGTGGATTATGCATTTCTTGATATCAAGCTGCGTGGAATGACAGGGATTGAACTGGCTAAACTGATAAAGGAATCCTTTCCAGAGACAAAGATTATATTCTGTACCGCATACAGTGAATATGCATTTGAAGCATACCGGGTATATGCCCTTGGATATCTGCTGAAGCCGGTAAAGGCAGACGATATTCGTGAAACACTTCGGAATATGGATAAGAGTTGGATGGAAGAAACGACAACGCAAAAACTGAGCAGCCAAAAGACGGTAAAAGTGCAGACTTTTGGAAATTTTGAAGTATTTGTAGATGGCAGACCGATGACTTTTGAACGAGCCAAAGAAAAGGAATTGTTTGCCTATCTGGTGGATCGCAGAGGAGCATCGGTGACCACAGCAGAAATTGCCGGGATTCTGTTTGAAGACCGGGAATATGACAGGAATCTGAAGAGTCAGACAAATGTGATCATGAACAGCCTGAAAGCGGATATGAAAAAAGAAGGAATCGAAGATCTGTATCTGAAAACATGGAATCATCTGGCATTGGATGTAAGTAAAATTCAGTGTGATGCCTATGATTTTATGAAAGGAGATCCACTGGCTGTGAATTCTTATAATGGCGAATATATGGCAAATTACAGCTGGGCAGAATTTTCAAAGGGAGTATTCGAGAAGCATGGAAGTAATTCTGGTGATTAATGACAGGAAAGAACGGAGGGATCTGAAACAAAAAGTGCAGTCTGTCTATCCCAAAGACTGTGTATCTGCCTTTCGAAGTGGGGAAGACGCATTAGAATATGCAAAAAACAGACAGATTGATGTCTGTTTTACAGAAATAGTGTTAATAAGAATGTCTGGGATCGCATTGGCAAAAGAATTGCGAAAAAGTAATGATCAGGTGAAGATTAATTTTATTTCAGATACCAAAGAATATGCAATGGATGGATGGAAACTGTTTATCAATGATTATCTGCTGAAGCCGGTATCCGTGAGTGCAATACAACACAGCAGAGAGCGATAAAAAGGATCAGCGTCCAACAGAAGTGCTTCTGCATATGCTATAGAGACAGCATAATGCAGGAGTATTTTTATGGCAAAAATAGCAATTGATGCAGGACATGGAGGTTGTAGATAACGCAAGTGATGAAAACAACGAAAATACAAGGAGAAAGGCAACTGTTGTACCTATTAAAATAGAATATGTGTGAGAGGACAAGCCTTTCAGTAATGTAGACGTTCAGAAATGAGCGTCTATTTTTATACCCAAAATGAAAGGAGCATTAGATTTATGAAAAAGATATGGAAACGATTGTGTACGGGCTTTTTAGCTCTTGCGACTGTCGTTACTGCTTTACCGACTACACCCGTTCATGCAGAAAGTAAGCAATACTGGACGGAAAGTGCCGAGCGTGTCGGTATCATTGAAAAAGTAATGAATGACGGTTCTATCGGTTCGACATTCAATGAGGGCTATATGAAAGTCGAGGGCGAAACTGCCTATTGTATTGACATCAATACAGATTTTAAGAATGGCTACAAGACTAGAGCTGACGCAAGCTCACGCATGAGTGCCGACCAGATTTCAGATGTGGCGTTATCCTTAGAGTATGTCAAACAGTATGGCGAAGCTCATAAGGAACTGAACTACAAGCAAATCTATCTGTTGGAACAATGTGTAGTCTGGCAGAGATTGAGCGTACATCTTGGCTGGCAATGTGATAACGTGCGAGCTTCTTATGATGAAATTCCAAAGGCAACGCAGGACGAAGTTTTCTCTGGTGCAAGAGCCTTTGTCAAAGAAAATAAAGGACGTTATGAATGTGGCGGTTATATCTACTCTGGCGAGGGGCAGGAATTGGGGCAATTCTGGGCGAAGTTAAATGTCGGAAATGCGAAACTTAAAAAGGCTTCCAGTAATACCAGCATTACAGACGGTAACGGAAATTACTCTATCGCTGGTGCAACATACGGTGTCTTTTCTGATAAGGACTGCACAAAACAGCTTGCCACCCTTACGACTGATGAAAACGGAAATACAGATGTTGCAGAGGTAACGGCAGGCACAGTCTATATCAAGGAATTATCCGCACCAGCAGGACATAAAGTGGATAAAACAGTCTATCCATTGACAATCAAAGCTGGCAAAACAGCGACTTTGAACGTATCTGATACACCGAAAGTAACGGACACTTTGATTGAGCTTTTCAAGATTGATATGGAAACACAGAAAGACAATCCGCAAGGGAACGCTTCTCTAGCAGGTGCGGAATTTACGTGGAAGTATTATGCTGGCTTCTACAATAAAGACAATCTCCCTGCCGAAGCTACTCGTACATGGGTTACAAAGACAATCGCTGAAACAGACAGCAACGGGACAACCCACTACCTCACAAAATTAGCGGACGCATACAAGGTATCTGGCGACAGCTTCTATATGCAGGACGGTAAGGCGGTTCTTCCACTTGGAACGCTAACTGTTGAGGAAACAAAAGCTCCAAACGGCTACTTGTTAGAGGGTGCATATATGCAGGCTGGCGATAAGTCCGAACAGATAAAAGGCTTATACCTTACACAGATTACCGAGGACGGCGACCTTGCCGTATTATCTGGAAGTAACCAGTTTTCCGTATCAGACAAAGTTATCCGTGGCGGTGTCAAAATTCAGAAACGAGATTTAGAAACGGGCGATACAAAGCCACAAGGAAGTGCCACTTTGAAAGATACAGCTTTTGACATCATTTCCTTAAATGAAAATGCGGTATTGGTTGAGGGTAAGCTCTATAAGAAAAATGAAGTGGTAAAGACAATTCGTACCGATATTGAGGGTATCGCTTCTACTTCTGCTGACCTCTTACCTTATGGAAAATTCCGTATCGTTGAGAGTGAAGCTCCTAACGGATATTTGACTGACGGTGCAAAACCGATTGATTTTGCAATCACAGAAAATGGAAAAATCGTGGACTTAACCGACGAAGCCCATTCTATCTATAATCAGATTAAGCGTGGAGATATTGAGGGTGTAAAAATCGGTGCAGGCACACACAAGCGTCTTGCTGATGTTCCCTTTCGGATCACAAGCAAGACGACGGGCGAAAATCATGTAGTGGTAACTGATGATAACGGGCAATTCTCCACTTCTGCTGACTGGGCTTCTCATAAGCACAATACCAACGCAGGCAAGACTAGCGAGGACGGTGTGTGGTTTGGAACTTCTGAACCAGACGACAACAAGGGTGCGTTACCTTATGATACCTACATCATTGAAGAAATGCGTTGCGATAGCAACAAAGGCTTTGAACTTATCCCACCTTTTGAAATCGTAGTATCAAGAAATAACCTTGTGATTGATTTAGGGACTTTAACTGATGAATACGAAAAAGAAATCTCTATCCATACCACAGCAACCAGCAAAGACGGCGAAAAGACTATCCTTGCAGGAAAAGAGGTAACAATCGTTGATACGGTCAAATTAGACGGACTTACAAAAGGCACAAAATATCAGCTCAAAGGCTGGCAGATGTTAAAGGAAGAAAACGCAGAACTTCTTATTGACGGGAAACGTGTAGAAAACGATTATACCTTTGTCGCTGATGATGAAGAAATGAAAGTGAAAATTTCCTATACATTCAATGCGTCTGCTTTAGGTGGCAAGAACCTTGTTACCTTTGAAGAATTGTATGATTTAAGTAATCCAGACGAACCCGTGAAAGTTGCAGAACACAAAGACATTGAGGACGACGGGCAGACCGTACTTATCACAGAACGTATCATCAAGATACATACTACCGCTACGGATAAGGACGGCAACAAAGAGATTGAAGCTGGAAAAGACGTTACAATCATTGATACCGTAACCTTAGAGGGCTTAGAAATCGGTACACAGTACAAACTTGTGGGCTGGCAGATGTTGAAAGAAGAAAACGCAGAGCTTCTTATCAATGGAAAACGTGTGGAAAGTGATTATACGTTTATCGCTGACAGCGAAACTATGAAAGTGGAAGTTGCCTTTACCTTTGACGCTACTTCCCTTGACGGCAAACAGCTTGTAACTTTTGAAGAATTATATGATTTGAGCAATCCAGACGAGCCGAAGAAAGTTACCGAGCATAAGGATATTGAGGATAAGGGACAGACGATTACCTTTAAGGAAAAAACCGAAGTCCCAGAAGAACCAGAGAAACCCGAAACACCGCAGACACCAGAAAAGCCGAGCAGACCGAGCGACAGTCCCAAAACGGGCGATAACACAAACCTTTACGGACTGCTTGCACTTCTTTTGACTTCTGGTGCTGGACTGGCAGGTATCTTCTTCTACAAACGCCGTAAAATGAAGAAATCATAAGGCGGTAACGGTATGAAGAAAGGAAAATCACGCTCTCCGCCGAAACGGTCAAACGGCAGGCTTCCGCTTATTCTGGCTTGTCTGCCAACAACCAGCAAGAACACGGATAGTCAAGGGTGCGTAAGCATTGATTTTACTCTTTACTATCTGTGGGATTGCTGGTATTTCCCGAACTGCCAGAATAAGAAATTACAATCAATCAATTTATCAAATATAGAAAGAAACGAGGTAAAACAATATGGAAATGAAATATGTCGTGCCAGATATGGCACAGTCTTTTGGAACTCTTGAATTTGCAGGCGAAAGTGAGCCAGTCTTTGAAAGAGATAAAAATAACCGCAGGGTCTTAGCCAGACGAAGCTATAACCTTTATTCTGACGTACAGAAAGGCGAAAATGTTGTGGTAGAAATTCCCGTGCAGGCTGGCGAAAAGAAGTTCCAGTATGAACAGAAAGTAAAAATTGTCAATCCGAAGTTATACGGCAGAGGTTACGCAATCGGGGATATGGGACATACCGATTATGTATTAGTTGCTGATGATATTGTAGCAGTTGAAGAAAAGTAAAGGAGTGAAGAATTTATGAGATTATCAAACGGGTTTGTTATTGACAAAGAGAAAACATTTGGAGAATTAAAATTTACAGCGGTGCGTGATGTGTTCTTACAGAATGAGGACGGGACACCGAGTACCCAGCTTAAAAAGCGTATCTATGATTTGAAGTGCAGTCTGCATGGTGGAATTATCCCCGTGTCTGTACCGCCAGAAGTACCGTTAAGAGAATTTCCGTACAATGCAGTTGTGGAGCTTGTCAATCCAGTAGCCGATACGGTATCACGAAAAACTTATACGGGTGCAGATGTGGACTGGTATGTAAAAGCAGAGGATATTGTGTTGAAGAATAAAGGAAACCAGAACGCAGGAAGTCCACAGAACCATACACCGCAGGGACAGCCGAAAAAATAGGATTGCTGGATAGATTTTCATTGTAGCGAATACATGGAATTGCTATAATATGAGTATGTAGAATAAATAAAATTTTAAGAAAAATTTTCGATTTTTCGTTGGATAATTTTTAATTTTTGCTGTTATCTTTATAGAAGAAACGGACTGACAAATATATGTAATGAGTTCATGTAAAAGGAGTGAAAAATATGTTGCCAATTTCCGATATTCTTATTCGTTCAATAAGTGGGTATGTGTTTATAATTCCAGTTCTTATATTGTATTTTTTTATTAGAAAAAAATCGGGACGAAAACAAAGTATTTTTCATATTATCGCTGTGTTTGTTTTTTGTTATTATTTATTTGGAATTTTAACTGTAACAGGTATTGGTTATACAAGCACAATATCATTTCGTCCCCAAATTTCTATAATTCCATTTTGTGGTATGATAAGTGGACCAATAGATACCATACTAAACCTTGTTTTATTTGTTCCTTTGGGCTTTTTCTTACCATTACTGTATAAAAAGTATCAGCATATAAAGAATGTTATCTTAACTGGCTTTCTGTTTTCCTTATCTATTGAAATTGTTCAGATGTTTGGCTGGGGGGCAACAGATATAAATGACCTTATTATAAATACAGCAGGAGCATGTTTAGGATATTTGATATATTATCTGGTGTCAAAAATTTTACCTATCAATTTTAGGAAAAGGCTTCAGTCCGAAAATGTTAATGACATGGTCGAAATAATGTTATATGCAATTTATATATTTATAGTTATGATTACAGTTCAACCATGGGTAATTCATAGTTTACTCAATATCGGGTAAAAGTGAGTATTGATTATGCTTCAATCAATAAAATTGCAATTTTGCAACTTAATATTACTACAAATAGAGCAGTTAGTCTTAAAGATTGACTGCTTTTTTCATACCCAGAAAGGAGTGATTGATTTATGCGTAAGATTTGGAACAAAGGACACCGTATCAGAGCCAGCGACAAGCACCTTGTCTACCACTTTTCCATAGGGACGCTTCTGTTTGTATTCGTGGCGGTTCTTCTGCTACTGAATATGAAACAGCTCATGCGTACCGATTGGGAGCATTTCAGCTTGTTAGAGAATGGCTTGACGCTTTCCCCTTACAACTTCATAGCCATACTGATAGCGACTGGTGTTTGTGCATTGGTCGCTTTTCTGTATTACCGCTTCTGTTACGACGGTTTCAAGAAGCTCCTGCACCGTCAAAAGTTGGCACGAATGATACTGGAAAATAAGTGGTATGAAGCCGATACCGTACAAGACAGCGTTTTTTTTACTAACCTGCAAAGCAGATCAAGGGAAAAAATCGTCTGGTTTCCAAAGATTTATTATCAAATGGAAAAGGGACTGCTTCATATCCGCTGTGAAATTACGCTGGGGAAATATCAAGACCAGCTTTTACGGTTAGAGGATAAATTGGAAAGTGGCTTGTATTGTGAGCTGACCGACAAGACCCTGCATGACGGCTATATCGAATATACCCTGCTTTATGATATGATAGCGAACCGCATTACCATTGATGAAGTACGGGCAGAAAACGGCTGTCTTAGACTGATGAAAAATCTTGTCTGGGAATATGACGCACTCCCTCACGCTCTGATTGCTGGTGGTACGGGTGGCGGTAAAACCTATTTTCTGCTGACGCTCATTGAAGCCTTACTGCATACCAACGCTGTCCTTTATATCTTAGACCCAAAGAATAGCGACCTTGCCGACTTGGGAACGGTTATGGAAAATGTATATCATACCAAAGAAGAAATGATAGATTGCGTCAATGCCTTTTATGAGGGCATGGTACAGCGAAGTGAGGAGATGAAGCGACACCCGAACTACAAGACGGGCGAAAACTACGCCTATCTGGGACTGCCACCCTGCTTTCTTATCTTTGATGAATATGTGGCATTTTTTGAAATGCTGGGGACAAAAGAAAGCGTGAGCTTACTTAGCCAGTTAAAGAAAATCGTTATGTTAGGGCGACAAGCAGGTTATTTCCTTATCGTCGCCTGCCAGCGTCCAGACGCAAAGTATTTTTCAGACGGTATCAGAGATAACTTCAATTTCCGTGTGGGACTTGGACGTATCAGCGAATTAGGTTACGGTATGCTGTTTGGTTCAGATGTGAAAAAGCAGTTTTTCCAGAAGCGTATCAAGGGGCGTGGCTATTGTGATGTGGGAACAAGCGTTATCAGTGAATTTTACACGCCTTTAGTCCCGAAAGGACATGATTTTTTGCAGACTATCGGCTCTCTTGCACAAGCAAGGCAGGACGGGACGGCGACGTGCGAAGCGAAAGGCGACGGCACGGACTAGCCGTTGCTGGTGTGGCGTAAGCCACGCCAGCAGGTAAAACCCCTCGGTATCTAACAGAGGGGTACGTTTGCAAATAGACAATAGACAAAAAACATAGGAAACATAAGGCTTCTGGCATGATTTCCTAGCAAAAATCGGTTGTGAAGTCGCCTTAAAAAACTTCACACTTTACAGATTGGGGGTATGGTTCTGAATGAAGAACAATGGATAAAAGAATTACGGGAGAAGCGGATTGCTTACGGTATCTCACAAGGCAGGCTGGCGGTGGCTTCTGGTATCACAAGAGAATATCTCAACAAGATAGAAAGCGGAAAAATGAAGCCGTCAAAGGAGCTTCTTAATACTCTGCATAAGGAACTGGCAAGGTTCAATCCAGAAGCACCGCTTACCATGCTGTTTGATTATGTGAAAATTCGTTTTCCCACGCTGGATATACAGCACATCATCAAAGATATATTAAAACTGAATATCAATTATATGCTCCATGAAGATTACGGACATTACAGTTATACGGAGCATTATTCTCTGGGGGACATCTTTATCTATACGTCGGCTGACGAAGAAAAAGGTGTCCTTTTAGAATTAAAGGGGCGTGGTTGCCGACAGTTTGAAAGTTACCTGCTGGCACAGCAAAGAAGCTGGTATGACTTTCTCATGGACGCACTCGTAGACGGTGGCGTGATGAAGCGTATCGACCTTGCTATCAACGACCATACGGGCATTTTGGATATTCCAGAGCTTGCGGAAAAATGCAGGAAACGGGAATATATCGGAAAGTCCAGAAGTTATAAGTTTTACCAGTCGGGCGAGCTTATCAAGCACAGAGAGGACGACAGAGAATATATGGGACGTACCCTTTATCTTGGTTCTCTTAAATCAGATGTGTATTTCTGTATCTATGAAAAGGACTATGAGCAGTACGTCAAGTTAGGGACACCGCTTGAAGAAGCCGACATTATCAACCGTTTTGAGATACGGCTTCGCAATGAACGTGCCTATTATGCAGTGCGAGATTTGCTGACCTATTATGACGCAGAGCAGACCGCCTTTTCTATCATCAACCAGTATGTGCGGTTTGTTGATGAAGAACCAGACAAGCGAAAAAATGACTGGAAACTCAATGACCGCTGGGCTTGGTTTATCGGAGATAACAGACAGAGCTTGAAGCTGACGACAAAGCCAGAGCCTTACACCTTAGACCGTACATTGCGGTGGGTACAAAGGCAGGTAGCACCAACCTTGAAAATGCTGAAAAAGATTGATAAAGGAAATGGTACAGACTACATGGAAACAATCGAACAGCAGGCAAAGCTCACAGAAAAGCATGAAATGATAATCAAACAGCAGACGACCCCTGCAAAAGATTTGGTGGAAAGTTAGGAGTGATGAAAAATGTGGGTATTATTAAAAGACTTCCTGCTGGTATCTATGGGAATGGGTATCGGCGTAGTCTTGATGTGTATTTTGAATGTCGGCAAAGAAGCTGACTATGAAATGAAACAATTAAAAGAAAGCGAGGACAATTAAATGAATTTCGGACAAAATTTGTATCAATGGTTTTTATCAAATGCACAGAGCTTGGTGCTTATGTCGATCGTGGTTATCGGTATCTACTTAGGTTTCAAGCGTGAGTTTTCCAAACTTATCGGCTTCTTGGTAGTTGCCTTAATTGCTGTCGGCTTGGTATTCAATGCTGGCGGTGTGAAAGATGTACTGTTAGAGCTGTTCAATAAGATTATCGGTGCGTAGGATTTAGATTGTATTATCAATTATGAATGTTAGAACAGAAATTAAAAAAATGAAAATTGAAAATTTGCTTTAAAGCATAATTCTATATGTATTCTAGTATTGACAAAATGTAATGAGTACATTACAGTAAAAGTAATCACTACATTACATTTTGGAGAGGAGCGATAACTTTGATATGGAACAGAATTAAAGTTTTACGTGCTGAAAGGGACTGGACACAAGCAGATTTAGCTGAAAAAGTTGGAATTTCACGACAAGCGGTTATATCAATAGAAAAATATAAATATACTCCGTCATTAGAATTGGCATTTAAAATTGCAGAAGTATTTGGTGTTTCTATTGATGAAGTTTTCGAGCATAGGGAGGACAAATAGTATGAATGAGCAAATTATTATCTTGATTTTTCTTGTTTTAGCATTAGGAGCAACGTTGTGGCTTTATATATTGAAAGCAAAAAAGCAAGTTGAATATAAGGGTGATGAACGCTGGTTGACGATACAGCTAAAAGCAAATCAGTCTGCTAATATAGCAAATTGGACATTGATTGTATTATTAGCGATTGCAACATCAGTACCATTATTTATAGATATTCAAATTATGTTTACACTTGACCGAGTAATTCTTTTTGGAGAACTTTTTATTGGTTTGCGTAATTTGCTTGAATTGATTGCAATTATGTATTTTGATAAACAGTTATAAATCATTAGGAAAATATGATAATTTTATACACCTATACACAAAGCAGTTAGTCTTAGGATTGACTGCTTTTTTCTTGCCTAAAATTTCAGATTGGAGTGATGAAATGAACGATATTTTTAAGGATATGCAGGCAAACGTCGGTTGTGAATATCTTTCCGACCTGCCCTCTTACAAGCGTAAGGTGTGGCAGGAAATGAAACGACTGAACCCTGCCAATTATGAAGAAAGGCAGTTAGAAGATTTTTCAAAGTATGTGTTTGGTATGTCGTACCAGACCTTAAAAGATGTGATGAAACAACAGAAAGGACGTGAGGAACAATGCAGGAAACAAGGGTGCTGGTGGAAACGAGAGGAACAACTGGCGAAGAAACAATATCATACTGGTTTGAACTGCCGATAGATGTTGCCGAGTTTGAAGAAAAGTTAGGTGTCGGTGCAGAAAGTGGGGATTACCGTATTATCGAAAAGGTGTTGCCTTATGCTGATGAAGTCCACGAACATACAAGCGTGTACCAGCTCAACGAATTAGATTTTATGTACCGCCAGCTTTCAAGTGATATGCAGGAAGAATATGTATCACTACTTACGGTGTTTGAAAATTTAGAAGCACTTTATATTTGCAGGAATGTGATTACGGTTTATCCCAACTGCAAAAGCATGATAGATGTTGCAAAGCAAAAGCTGATGAACGACCCGACGTTCAAACATTTATCCGAGGACTGTCAAGCCTACTATTTTGACTTTGAAGCCTATGCTTCTCACTTGCAGGAACACGGGAAATTTTTAGTAACAGAACACGGTATCTTTGAACTGCCAGAGTAGGAAATGAGGTGGTGCTTATGATTGATGATATGGCGGTTTACATTGCTAATCTTGGCAAATACAATGAGGGCTATTTAGTCGGTGCTTGGTTCACATTTCCTATTGACGAGGAAGATGTAAAAGAAAAAATCGGCTTGAATGAACAGTATGAGGAATACGCTATCCATGATACCGACAACTTCCCCATTGCGATTGGCGAGTATGTTTCCATTGAAGAACTCAATGAGATGTATGAAATGATAGAGGAACTTCCCGACTATATTGTAGAGTGTCTGGACGAATTTATCAGCCACTATGGGACGCTGGAAGAAGTCGTGGAACACAAGGACGATATTTATTATTATCCCGACTGTGAAACCATGACAGATATTGCCTACTACTACATAGACGAATTGCAGGCACTAGGGGATATTCCACCCAGCTTACAGAACTACATTGACTATGAAGCCTACGGGCGAGATTTGGATATGGGCGGTTGCTTTATTGAAACAAGCCGAGGTATGTGCGAGATACCATATTAACGCTGGAAGATCAGCGACAAGAATGGTTGCTACTGACAGCATGAATAAATTGAGTAAGGGCTTCAAATAGACTAAATTTGCTTAAATAAATTAGTACAAGAAAATAATAGTCATTGATATTAGAACGGTAGGAATTTATAATATGACTTACACAAGAAAAGAGGTGCTTTAAAAATGAAACATATTTTAATTGTCGATGATGATGTGCATATAAATCAAATGCTGGAAGAAGTTCTCACAAGTGCAGGATATAAAGTAACTCATGCTTATTCTGGAACAGAAGCCCTGCTTCTTATACCTAGTATAAAACCAGATTTGATTTTGCTGGATTTAATGTTGCCGGGGTTAAGTGGAGAAGAAATCATAGATAAAATCGCACATATACCCGTTATTGTAATTAGTGCAAAAATAGATACTAAAAACAAAATAGCTTTGTTATTAAATGGTGCAGTAGACTATGTTACAAAACCATTTGATGTAGACGAGTTACTGGCACGGATTGTTGCTCAACTTCGACACAGTCAGACCAATTCTATAAATTCCGTTTTAGAACATGAGGATATTCGATTGGACTTAAACACCCGTACTGTATCTATTAAAAATATAGAAGTTAAATTAACAAAAACAGAATATGCGATATTGAAAATACTAATGGAAAATCCCAAACAGGTTATCACTAAAAATATTTTGCTTGAACGTATAAGCGAAGAAACACCTGATTGTATGGAAAGTTCACTAAGAGTGCATATAAGTAATCTAAGAAAAAAATTAAGGGACATTTCTGATAAAGAATATATTGAAGCAGTATGGGGGATTGGATTTAAAATGGCAGAAGAATAAATCTTTACACTTTCTTAACAATTTCCTTAACAGCTTTCTTAACACTTTTGACTTAGTATTTTGACCGTAAATAAAGGAGGCTGAAAAAATGGAATATGTATTGAAAACGAAAGATTTAAAGAAAATATACGGTAATTATAACGCATTAAATGGACTTTCAATGAATGTTCCTAAAGGTTCTATCTATGGTTTGATTGGTAGAAATGGGGTTGGAAAAACAACTTTAATTCGTTTAATTTGTGGATTACAAAAAGCAACAGAGGGAGATTTTTCGCTATACGGAATAAATAATTACTCTAAAGAGATTGTTCGTTCTAGAAAACGAATAGGAGCTGTTGTTGAAACACCGTCTATTTATTTGGATATGAGTGCAGAAGAAAATTTAAAACAGCAGTATCGAATATTAGGTATTCCCTCTTACAGCACTATTCCAGATTTATTAAAATTAGTCGGACTTGAAAATACGGGTAAAAAGAAAGCTAGAAATTTTTCTTTAGGTATGCGTCAACGATTAGGAATTGCAATCGCTTTATCGGGTTCTCCAGATTTCCTTATCTTAGATGAGCCGATAAATGGACTTGACCCACAAGGTATTATTGAAATTAGAGAACTGATTTTAAAACTTAATCACGAACATGGTATTACGGTTTTAATTTCCAGCCATATTCTTGATGAGCTTTCTCGCATTGCCACACATTTTGGATTTATAGATAAAGGGCAAATGATACAAGAAATAAGTGCTTTGGAATTAAATACGAAATGTAGGAAATGTGTAAAACTGACCGTTTCAAATATGGAAGTGTTATGCAATGTTCTTACAGAAAAAGGCTATGATTATTCTGTCATATCGGATAAAGAAATAGATGTATTTGCCAAGCTAGATATAACATCACTTGTTGTAGAACTGGCAAAAAAAGAATGCAATGTTCTTAATATTCAAGAGCAGGACGAAAGCCTAGAGAATTATTATATCAATTTGATTGGAGGAAACCGTTATGAATAACTTACTTTCCGCATATTTTCAACGCTTATTTAAAAGTAGATTGTATTGGTGTCTGCTTGGACTTATGATACTTTCTGGAATAATTATTCCTATACTTGCACACCGTGAAATGATAGCTTATGGAACAGATTATACTTTAGAAAGCAGACTTGTATGGCATTTTCTTATAATCGGTTTTATTGTTGCTATCTTTTGTTCTTGGTTCTTAGGAACAGATTATTCAGACGGAACAATTAGAAATAAAATCATTGCAGGAAATAGTCGGTTAAAAATATATATTTCTGCTTTGCTGATATGTGTGATTGCCAGTGTTATTTTAGTATTAGCACATCAAATAACAATTATTGGGTTGGGTACTTGGTTAATAGCTCCGTTTAAAACCGATATTCACACTATATCTTTAATTTTAGGGATTTCCATTCTTGCAACAATAACATTTACCGGAATAAATACCATGATTGTTATGATAAATCAAAATAAGGCTTCTTCTTCAATCATCTGTTTAGTAGTTAGTTTATTGATGTTTGGAATATCATTTTATGTGCTAAGTGTGTTGTTTTCTTCTGATATGGCTCATTCAGATAGCATTGTGAAACAAATTTATGAATTTTTAAATATCTTTTTACCAACAGGACAACTTTTAAATCTAATCAATTTGCAAGTTACACAAGCTACGGAAATGATTATTTACAATATACTTATACTTGTAATAAGCACGGGAACAGGTATAATGGTCTTTGAGCAAAAGAATTTGAAATGAATTTGTAGGGAATGATGTTATGTTGTGGAAAATAATGGTGTTTTTCTTGTTGGTAATAATATTTGCTTTACTTTTGAAAATCTTTTATATGAGAAAAGCAATTAGAGAGATAAAAAGAGGGTTTTCAGAAAAATTATATACAGATACGAATACTCCAATTATGCTTTCCTCACATGATAAATTAGTTTCTTCTTTAGCAAATGATATAAATGTAGAGTTGAAAGAATTGAAAAAACAAAAGCACCGCTATATACAAGGCGATAAAGAATTAAAAAATGCTATTACGAATATATCCCATGACTTACGAACTCCTCTTACAACAATTTGCGGTTACTTAAGTTTATTAGACAAAGAAGAAAAAAGCGAACATATTGCCAGACAATTATCAATCATTAAAAATCGTACTTTTGCATTAAAACAGCTGGTAGAAGAACTATTTCGATATACAACTATTATTTCTGATACCGAAAATAGCGTTTATACAGAAACCGTAATCAACAATGTTTTAGAAGATTGTATTTCGTCCTATTATGCGATATTTAAGGAAAAAGGCATTACTCCGAATATAAATTTGTGCGAACAAAAAATTGTGCGTTCTGTTGATAAAACTGCCTTACTTCGTATTTTCAATAATATTATAGATAATGCAATCAAATATAGTGAGGGAGATTTAACAATATCATTATTTGAAAATGGGAAGATTGTATTTTCAAACCACACTTCTGACCTTAATGAAATACAAATTGGGAAATTGTTTGACAGATTTTATACAGTAAATACCGCAAGAAAATCTACGGGGTTAGGTTTATCTATTGCCAAAGCGTTGATTGAAAAAATGGACGGTAATATTTCTGCTGATTATAGCAATAATGTTTTAAGCATTATCATTAAATTGAATGAGGTTTAAAAGAAAGCAGTTAGTCTTAGGATTGACTGCTTTTATTATGGAAAGGAGTCAAGTATATATGAAAGAAAAATGAACTAATCGTATTCGTGACAGTAATCGAAAATAATAATAAAAATCAAGCTGGAAGATCAGCAACAAGCATTGTTGCTACTGACAGCGTATTTCTCTTTACGGGACAGTCTGAAATATGGCTGTCCTTTTCTATTTTGAAAGGAGCTGAAAGAACTTGAAAAAGATTAAATCTTATACGGGTATCTGGAACGTGGAAAAAGTCTTGTATGCAATCAATGACTTTAACTTACCCTTTCCCGTTACCTTTACACAGATTACATGGTTTGTGATTACAGAATTTATCATCATTCTGTTTGGGGATATTCCCCCACTTTCCATGATTGAGGGAGCATTTCTCAAATATTTTGGTATTCCCGTTGCTCTCACTTGGTTTATGTCGCAGAAAACCTTTGACGGAAAGAAGCCGTACAGCTTTTTGAAATCACAGATAACCTATGCCCTGCGACCAAAAATCACTTATGCAGGAAAAGCCGTAAAACTGCATAAGCAGATACTCAATGAAACAATTACGGCAGTAAGGAGTGTGAACTATGTTCCCGATAAAATATATTGACAATAACCTTGTCTGGAACAAGGACAATGAGGTATTCGCCTACTATGAGCTGATACCGTACAACTATTCTTTCTTATCCGCAGAGCAGAAATTTATCGTGCATGACAGCTTTCGACAGCTTATCGCACAGTCCCGTGAGGGTAAAATTCATGCCTTGCAGATTGCCACAGAAAGCTCAATCCGCAGTATGCAGGAACAGTCAAAGAAGCTGGTAACTGGAAAATTAAAGGAAGTTGCCTATCAGAAGATAGACGAACAGACCGAAGCGTTAGTATCTATGATTGGGGACAATCAAGTGGACTACCGCTTTTTTCTTGGCTTTAAGCTCATGGTTACGGAAGAACAGTTCAATCTGAAGAACATCAAAAAATCGGCGTGGCTGACGTTCACGGAATTTCTCCATGAAGTGAACCACACGCTGATGAATGACTTTGTTTCCATGCCAAATGATGAAATCAACCGTTACATGAAAATGGAAAAGTTACTGGAAAATAAAATCTCCCGTCGTTTCAAGGTGCGTCGCTTGGAAATCAATGATTTTGGCTATCTCATGGAACATCTTTACGGCAGGGACGGTATCGCCTATGAAGATTATGAGTACCAGCTACCAAAGAAAAAATTGCAGAAAGAAACGCTGATAAAATACTACGACCTTATCCGCCCGACAAGGTGTGTGATAGAAGAAAACCAGCGGTATTTAAGGCTGGAGCATGAGGACAAGGAAAGCTATGTGTCCTATTTTACCGTCAATGCGATTGTAGGCGAGCTTGATTTTCCGTCAAGTGAAATCTTCTATTTTCAGCAACAGCAATTCACATTCCCCGTTGATACTTCTATGAATGTAGAAATCGTGGAAAATCGAAAAGCATTAACAACCGTCCGCAACAAGAAAAAGGAATTGAAAGATTTGGACAATCACGCCTATCAAGCAGGAAGTGAAACCAGCTCAAATGTGGTGGACGCATTAGACAGCGTGGACGAGCTGGAAACGGACTTAGACCAGAGCAAAGAAAGTATGTATAAGTTAAGCTACGTGATACGGGTGTCTGCACCCGATCTTGACGAGCTGAAACGCCGTTGTGATGAAGTCAAGGACTTTTACGACGACCTCAATGTAAAGCTGGTGCGTCCTGCTGGGGATATGCTGGGGCTTCATTCTGAATTTTTACCTGCCAGCAAGCGATATATCAATGACTATGTGCAGTATGTAAAATCAGACTTCTTGGCAGGGCTTGGCTTTGGTGCGACCCAGCAGTTAGGGGAAACTACGGGTATCTATATGGGCTATTCCGTTGATACGGGAAGAAATGTGTACCTGCAACCGTCTTTAGCTTCGCAGGGTGTAAAAGGCACAGTAACAAACGCCCTTGCTTCTGCTTTTGTCGGTTCGCTTGGCGGTGGAAAGTCATTCTGCAACAATCTTCTGGTATATTATGCGGTGCTGTTTGGCGGTCAAGCAGTCATTTTAGACCCCAAAGCTGAGAGGGGCAACTGGAAAGAAACGCTCCCAGAAATCGCCCATGAAATCAATATCGTAAATCTTACCAGCGACAAGGACAATGCAGGACTTCTTGACCCGTTCGTGATTATGAAGAATGTAAAAGACGCTGAAAGTCTGGCAATCGACATCTTGACATTTTTAACGGGTATTTCCTCTAGGGACGGCGAAAAATTCCCTGTACTTCGTAAGGCGGTGCGTTCTGTTACCCAGAGCGACAGTCGGGGCTTGCTCCATGTGATAGACGAGCTACGCCGTGAAGATACGCCAGTATCAAGAAATATCGCAGACCATATTGACAGCTTCACGGACTACGACTTTGCACACCTGCTGTTTTCAGACGGTACGGTAGAAAATGCAATCAGTCTGGATAACCAACTCAATATCATTCAAGTAGCGGACTTAGTATTGCCAGATAAGGACACGACCTTTGAGGAATACACGACTATTGAATTATTGTCGGTGTCTATGCTGATTGTGATTAGTACCTTTGCCCTTGATTTTATCCATTCGGACAGAAGCATTTTTAAGATTGTCGATTTGGACGAAGCGTGGGCGTTCTTAAACGTGGCACAAGGCGAAACTTTATCAAATAAGCTGGTTCGTGCTGGACGGGCTATGCAGGCAGGCGTTTATTTTGTTACACAATCTTCTGGGGACGTGTCAAAAGAAAGTCTGAAAAACAATATCGGCTTGAAGTTTGCCTTTCGTAGTACCGACTTGGGCGAGATAAAGCAGACCTTAGAATTTTTCGGTATTGACAAGGACAACGAAAACAACCAGAAACGGCTTCGTGATTTGGAGAACGGACAATGTTTATTGCAGGACTTATACGGGCGTGTCGGTGTGGTGCAGATACACCCAGTCTTTGAAGAACTGCTACACGCCTTTGATACCAGACCGCCCGTACAGAGAAATGAGGTGGAGTGATGAAAGAAAGGATAAAAGGTGCGTTCACAAAAAAGAAGATACTTCACGTTCTCAAAATGGCTCTGTTTGTCGTGGCACTCTCCCTTATCCTGCTTTCACTTCTGGGGACGGTGGCTCATGCGACGGGGCTTGTGGACGATACCATAAACGCAGAAAATCTTTATTCAAAGTATCCCCTTTCCAACTACCAGCTTGATTTTTATGTAGATAATAGCTGGTCGTGGCTTCCGTGGAACTGGCTGGACGGGATTGGAAAATCGGTGCAGTACGGGCTTTACTGCATTACCAATTTTGTCTGGACGATAAGCCTTTATTTAAGCAATGCTACGGGCTATGTGGTGCAGGAAGCCTATAAGCTGGACTTCATCAATGATATGGCAGACAGTATCGGAAAAAGCATACAGACCCTTGCAGGCGTAACACAGAACGGTTTTTCTTCTACTGGCTTCTATGTTGGTTTCCTGCTTCTCATTATCTTAGTAGTGGGACTTTATGTTGCCTATACGGGACTTATCAAACGGGAAACCAGCAAGGCACTTCACGCCGTTATCAACTTTGTAGTGGTGTTCGTACTGTCCGCTTCGTTTATCGCCTATGCTCCCGATTACATCAAGAAGATAAATGAATTCTCATCAGACATCAGTACCGCTTCACTTGATTTAGGAACAAAAATCATGCTCCCAAACTCTGACAGCGAGGGCAAGGACAGCGTGGACTTGATACGGGACAGCTTATTTTCTATTCAAGTGGAACAGCCGTGGCTACTTCTGCAATTCGGGAACAGCAACGCAGAGGAAATCGGGACAGACCGTGTAGAAACTCTTGTATCGGCAAGCCCAGAGGACGAGGACGGAAAAACCAGAGAGGAAGTCGTGAAAACAGAAATCGAGGACAACGACAACAACAATCTGACGATACCGCAGGTCGTAAACCGTTTAGGCATGGTGTTCTTCCTACTGTTCTTCAATTTAGGGATAACGATATTTGTATTCTTGCTTACGGGCATGATGTTGTTCAGCCAGATACTTTTTATTAT
This sequence comes from Muricoprocola aceti, assembly GCF_025567005.1. Taxonomy (NCBI): domain Bacteria; kingdom Bacillati; phylum Bacillota; class Clostridia; order Lachnospirales; family Lachnospiraceae; genus Muricoprocola; species Muricoprocola aceti. The sequence goes on along the minus strand of NZ_JAOQKE010000001.1, from coordinate 333,577 downwards.
CTTTGCAATGTTTCTGCCTATCAGCTTTCTACTTTCCATGATACCGAGCTATGAAAGCATGGCAAAACAGGCAATCGTGAGGGTGTTTAATACCATTATGACACGGGCAGGAATAACGCTCATTGTAACGGTGGCGTTCAGCATTTCCAGTATGTTTTATAACATTTCCACGGACTATCCGTTCTTCATGGTGGCGTTCTTGCAGATAGTATGTTTTGCTGGTATCTATATGAAGCTGGGCGACTTAATGAGTATGTTCTCTTTGAACGCTAATGACAGTCAAAGCATGGGACGACGCATATTCCGCAGACCATATCTGTTTATGCGACATAGGGCTAGAAGCATGGAGCGACGCATGGCTAGAGCTGTTAGTCATGGAAGTATGGTTGGAGCTGGTACGGGTGCAGTTACGGGGGCTATGCTATCGGGGAATGGTTCTTCAAGGAGTAATCCTCAAAAAGACAAACATACCTTTTCACGAAGCAACACTTCTTCCAGCTTTGGAAATCGTGCAGGCTCAAAGGTGGGTGCTGTCTTAGATACGAAAAATAAAGTGAAAGACAAGGCAAATGCTGTCAAAGAGAATATCAAGGATATGCCGACACAGACCGCTTATGCGGTGTATTCCGCAAAGGAAAAGGCAAAGTCCAGCGTGTCCGACTTCAAGCGTGGCATGGTGCAGGAACAGCAGTCCAGACAGACGGGACGCTTGGAAAAGCAGGAACAGCATAGGCAGAATATCGCTGACAAACGTATGGAGCTTCAAAAGGCACAAGAAGCAAGGCAGGCACAGCGAAAGGCTGACGGATCAGCGACAACGGGAGCTACCCGTCCCCATGAGCGACCAGCCACAGCTTCAACCATTCCAAAGCCGAGCACGGAAAAAATGCAGGAAATCAAACGTCCTGCCACAGTGACCACTTCAAAAGCAAGCGAGCCAGTCAAGACAAGCGTTATCAAAGAGCGTCCGCTATCTTCTGGTGCTTCTGATAGAAAAGCGAACCAACCTACACAGCAAGTACATAGGCAGAATATGGAAAAAGTGGTATCGCAGGAAACACGCAAAAATTACACAAAAGACCGCAGGACAAAGGTTCAGCAGACGCAGACCGTCCAGAAGAACCAGCAGACCACAGAGAAAACCCGTAACCTTGTAACGAAGAAAGGACAGAAGAAAAAATGAAACTGAAACATATCGCTATCATTGGCAGTCTGTTTCCTATCCTCTTTTCTCTGGTGCTTTTCTTTGGTGTCTTGATTAGTGCGGACAGCGACGACGAGAACAGCAACTTTTCTTCTGGCATTACGGGTATGAACTTATCCGCAGAAGTCTTGAAACATCAGCCTATGGTGGAAAAATACGCCAGAGAATACGGCATTTCTGAGTATGTCAATGTGCTACTTGCTATCATTCAAGTAGAAAGTGGCGGTACGGCAGAAGATGTTATGCAGAGTTCAGAAAGTCTTGGCTTACCGCCTAATTCTTTAGATACGGAAAGCTCAATCAAGCAGGGGTGTAAATATTTTGCGTCCCTGCTTTCTTCCTGCCAAAATCAAGGTATCGACGACTTGAATGTAGCGATACAGTCCTATAATTATGGCGGTGGTTATGTGGGATATGTGGCAGGAAAAGGAAAGAAATATACCTTTAATCTTGCAGAGAGCTTCGCCCGTGAGAAATCGGGTGGAAAGAAAGTAACCTACACCAACCCGATAGCCGTTGCAAAGAACGGGGGCTGGCGGTATGGCTATGGAAATATGTTCTATGTGGAATTAGTCAATCAGTATTTAACTGTTCCGCAGGTATCGGGAGAGCTGGCACAAAAAGTAATGAATGAAGCGTTAAAATATCAAGGCTGGAAATATGTGTATGGCGGTAGCAATCCCAACACTTCCTTTGACTGCTCGGGACTGACGCAATGGTGTTATGGAAAAGCTGGTATCTCCTTACCGAGAACAGCACAAGCACAATATGACGCTACCCAACATCTTCCGCTTTCGCAGGCAAAGGCTGGGGACTTGGTGTTTTTCCATTCTACCTATAACGCTGGTACTTATGTAACGCACGTTGCAATTTATGTAGGGAATAACCAGATATATCATGCAGGCGACCCGATAGGATATGCAGACCTAAGTAGTAGTTACTGGCAACAGCACTTAATCGGTGCAGGACGAGTAAAACAATAGAAAGGACTTGAAAATATGATTAAGAAGAATAAGAAACAGACAGAAACTATCAAAGAACCTAAAGAAAAAAAGGTGCATACTGTCAAGGTAGGCACACATAAGAAAACCGTGATTGCGTTGTGGGTGGTGCTTATCACAAGCGTGAGCTTTGGGGTATATAAGAATTTTACCGCTATCGACCAGCACACGACCCACGAAAAAGAAATCATTGAGCTTCGCTTGCAGGACACCAACGGGATTGAAAATTTTGTGAAGAACTTCGCAAAGTCCTATTACACATGGAATAACAGCAAAGAAGCGATTGAAGCAAGGACGCAGGCAATCAGCGGTTATCTGACAAAGGAATTGCAGGACTTGAATGGTGATACAATCAGAACGGATATACCGACCAGCTCCACAGTTACAGATGTGATTGTGTGGAGTATCGAACAGTTGGGAACGGACACTTTATCTGCTACCTACGAAGTAGATCAGCAGATAAAAGAGGGAGAACAGACAAGCAATGTGAAAGCAACCTATACCGTAAAAGTCCATGTGGACGCTGACGGGGATATGGTAATCGTTCAGAACCCTACCCTTGCACCAGCAGTTGAAAAATCAGACTATGAGCCAAAGACACCAGAAGCAGACGCAAGCGTAGACGCTGATACTGTCAATGACGCTACCGCTTTTCTGGAAACATTCTTTAAGCTCTATCCAACAGCCACAGAAAAAGAACTTGCCTATTATGTATCTGGTAATGTACTTGAACCTATCGGCAGGGACTATCTTTATTCTGAATTGGTAAACCCTATCTTCACAAAGGACGGGGACAATGTGAAAGTCAAAGTTGCCGTGAAATTCCTTGATAATCAGACAAAAGCGACACAGGTATCGCAGTATGAGCTTGTGCTACATAAGGATAGCAACTGGAAGATTGTAGGATAAAAAGTCCATAAAGGTTGTTATACTCCCACATACTACTTATTGTTTTAATTTTGTTAGATACAATGAAATCTATAAATTCCATAATGTAATATATACTTGACATTATGGAATTTATAATATATAATTCATGTATAAACAGAAAGAAAGGAGCATTAAGTGAAATTGTGAAGAATAAAAGAATAAAAATTGCTAGACTTGAGTGTGATATGAGTCAAGAAGATTTAGCAAAAACAGTAGGTGTAACACGTCAAACAATCGGATTGATTGAAGCTGGAAATTATAACCCGACACTTAAACTTTGTTTAGCAATCTGTAAAGCACTTAATAAGACTTTAGACGATTTATTTTGGGAGGAATAAAAGCATGAAAACAAATAAAATTAAAGATGAACGTATCATTCAATTAAATAACAAAATTCAGAGTGAAGCATTTATTTTGGTTATTGCTATTTTAGCACTATCTATTTTTATAAAAGCATATATGCTAGATATGGGAGTACGAGAATATTTAACAGAAATGATTGTTATGATTGTTTCGATAGTGTATCTTTCAATCAGAGGTGCAATGGTTGGATACAGTTCTATGGATAACTTATATTTTGGGAAAAAATTTAAGGTAATTTCTACTTTACTATTAGCAGTTCTGATTACCATTTTTAACGGAATTAGAAATTATACTATGTATGGGGAAAAATATACTGGAATATTGGACGTACATTTTCTTGCTGTAATAGGTATTACTTTTATTTCTTCTCTCATTTTTGTTACTTTAATTTTGGGGGCTGTATATTCTATTGAAAAAATAGGACAAAAACGACTTGAAAAACAATTTGATAATGACGAGGAATAACTATGTTAGGGCTTAGAAAACGTGATATTAAAAAGACATTAAAAGCTGGTGCAAAAGCTGGCGGTGTATCATTGTCTGATGTTCGGGCGGATATTGAAGCAACGATTGATGAAGCTATGAATAGCACCGACCCAGAAGTGCAGGCAAATTTCAAAAAGTATTTTAGAAATAAACGCCCTACACCAGAAGAATATATTTACAAGATTACGAAAAAAACAAAGGTGTAATAAAAATCAAGTGCTGTAAGGGGGCTTGGGTCATGGAAAGTTTTAAGCATAATCTTATACGGTCATACACTACCTAACAGCATTTTATCAACAACTGAATATCTCACAGCTTTAATAGCTCGTACAGACTATATGTTTTGTGCGGGCTTTTTTTGTACCCGAAAAAAATTTTTTCACTTTTTTTCAAATTCATGCAACAAATCACACCTTGCTGTACAGATATGGTGCGGAAAGAGGGATAAACACTTTTCACGTCATAACGGAAAGGGGGTGTGATGATATGAAACCGTCGGACTTCCAAAAGACAATACAATGTCAATTTGACTGCAAGCTCAAACGTGTAGTGAAAGGCATTGTCCGTAATTATCGCAAAGAATTAAAGCGACGAAGAAATAAGGAAATTTCCTATTGTGAACTTCCAGAAATCGTCGTGGAAAAGCTGGCAGTCTGGGACGAATACGAAAGCGATTATACCGCCTTTGATGTATGTGGTATTGAGGTTCGTGTCCTTGATGATGATTTAGCAGAAGCGATTAAGTATCTGTCTGAAAAAGACAGAGAAATCTTGTTGATGTATTTCTTCTTAGGCATGAGCGATACAGAAATCGGCGACAGATTAAAGATTAACCGTTCAACGTCGTTCCGAAGTAGGAAGAACTCACTTGAAGAAATCAAGAAAAAATTAAAGGAGAACATGAATGATGAATAACACACGCCCGTCATTTTACCTTATCTCGTCGGCTGTGGACGGCAACGTAAATTCGATTGAAAAGATACTAGCATTGTATGACCCGTACATATCAAAATGTTGTTTGCGTCCGTTCTACGACAGATATGGTAATGTCTGCATAGTCGTAGACATGGAATTAAAAGGACGTATCAGAGAAGCACTTATCAAAATGATTTTGGACTTTGATATTCCTTTAGAAACCGAAGAATAACAAGCAGTAATCGCAGAGCATGATTTGTTCAATCCCCTCTTTCCTGCTCTGCACCTGCTTTTACATGAAAGCAACACGCTTTCGCCACAGCTCTTTGACAACTGAATAAAGCAGACAGATACGTTTGTGAGATAGCGAGCCACGGGGACTGTACGCCACGACCTTTTCAAAAGAAAGCGAGCGACCCACGCAGTGATCCGAGAGCGACTGTTGGAAAAGTCGTTTTGCCACGACCTATCCTCACAGAATAATGATACGTCCGCATGGTGCGGTTCTGCCCACAGGAATGGGAATAGTTGAGATACTAATGGAGCTTTCCAAAGCCGTCTGTCTGCTTCTGTAACATTGTGAAAAATACGCATATTGGATAAGCCTATGTGCGTATGTTGAGAATAGATAGCTGACTAAGGGGGCTGATAACTTGGCTAAAAAAGAACCTGCACAATATATCGTAGAACGGGAATTTTTAGGTAAATTTTCCGTAGAGGAATTGCTTGTCCGTATCGTGAAATCTCATGTAAAAAAAGGACTATCAAGAGGGTAAAGCCCTTGAAAACAATGGAAAGAAGCCGTACTTTATGGTATAATATTATCATAGGTACGGCAGTTGAATAGGTGGAAAAATGATTTATCAAAAAGGTTCAAACTTATTTAACGTAGCTATTTATATCAGATTATCACGAGAGGACGGAGATAAGGAAGAAAGCGATAGTGTAGGAAATCAGAGAAAACTTTTAACAGAATATGTGAACAAGCATGATGACTTTATCTTATATGATGTTTATATTGATGACGGTTTTACGGGAACGAATTTTAATAGACCAGACTTCCATAGAATGATTGCTGACATTGAAGATAACAAGGTAAATTGTGTTGTTGTAAAAGACCTTTCCCGTTTCGGACGAGATTACATTGATACGGGGCGATATTTGGAAAGAATATTTCCAGAGCTTAATGTTCGTTTTATTTCTGTAACAGATAATATTGATAGTATGAAGCAGGCATACGATATGTTACTTCCTATTAAAAATATATTCAACGAACAGTATGCCAGAGATATTTCTAATAAAGTTCAAGCGACTGTAAAATCAAAGCAGAAAGCAGGAGAATTTATCGGAGCTTTTACAAGCTATGGTTATAAGAAATCTCCTGCAAATAAAAATAAACTTGTGATTGATGAATATGCGTCCGAAGTTGTAAAAAGAGTATTTACTATGTATACACAAGGAATAGGGAAACAAAGCATTGCAAAAATACTAAATGCAGAGGGTATCCTTTGTCCGTCGGAATATAAAAAGCTCAATGGAGAAAATTACAAAAATTGTAATCGGTTAGAAAAAACTTCTTATTGGACTTATTCTACAATTAAAGTGATGTTGCAAAATGAGATTTATATTGGAAACATGGTACAAGGAAAGAAACATCAACGTATGAGAAGCAAACAGCGTCTAATTGAGAAAGAAAACTGGATAAGGGTTGAAAATACACATGAACCGATTATAGACCGTCAACTGTGGGATAAGGTACAAAAACTGCTGACAAAAAAGCATAGGGATATTGATTTAGAAACAAATAAAAATATCTTTGCAGGTTTTATTAAGTGTGGCGATTGTGGTCGGGCAATGATGAAAAATTTCTGGCGACGTGCTGACGGAAGTAAGTCCTATTCATTCTATTGTGGAACTTACAAAAGAAGCGGAAAAGATTATTGCACTCCGCACACGCTCCCGTTTCAAGTATTGAATGATATTGTGCTGGGAGATTTAAAGCAGATTATCCGCAATGTAGAGAACTTGCAGGAACTTGTAAAATCACAATCTTTCACAGCAACAAAAATCAGAAAATCAACAGACATAGAACTGATAAAGTTAAAAGCAGAGCTTGAAAGAGTGAAGAAGTTGAAAAAGTCAATTTATGAAGATTACAAAGACGAACTGATTTCTAAAGAAGAATTTCTTTCTTATCGAGAGGACTATCAACAAAAAGAAACGCTTTACTCCAAACAGATTGAAACGCTGGAAGAAAAGAAAAAGGAAAGTGTAACAGAAGATGTTTTTGAAACACCGTGGTTAAGGCGGTTGTTGGAACTGAAAGACATTGAAGAATTAGACAGAGATATTATTGTGGAAATGATAGACCAGATAACAGTTTATGAAAACCGCAAACTTAAAATCTCATACAACTTCGGAAATGAACTGGAACATTTATTTTCAAGCGTTTACTGTGAGGACTTGGAGAAAAAGGCTATCTAATCTCAATACATTTCTAACTCCCCATATATACTGGGGAATACATATCACAATTTGCGTAAACTACAACCAGCACATGGGGGAGCAGACCCGGGAGCGGTCTATCAGGGTCGGCAGGAAAAAGATGATAATCTGAAACTGGCACTGGCCGTGGGAGAAAGATTGCAAAATAGTGGACTGGATGTTTACTATACCAGAACAGAGGATATTTATCAGACACCTTACCAGAAAGCTATGGCGGCCAATGAGTCGGGAGCAGATTTTCTGGTGTCTCTGCACCGTAATTCCAGTGAATATCCAAATCAGTATACAGGAGTGGAAACTTTAATATATGATAAAAATGGAGAGAAGGCAGAGATCGCTGAGGATATTAATGAGGAATTGGAAAATATTGGATTTCGTAATAATGGGGTAAAAATACGACCGGGACTGGTTATATTAAGAAGGAGTAAAATGCCTGCAGTTCTGGTGGAAAGTGGATTCATTAACAGCGAGGAAGATAATCGGCTTTTTGATGAGGAATTTGACCGAATTGCAGATGCTATTGCAGATGCTATTTTGAAGAATTTTTCTTTGACAGGTGAGGAAGAGACGGAACAGGAAGAAACTTATTATCGTGTTCAGACAGGAGCTTACCGTAACCGGGAAAATGCTGTTCGGCAGCAGGAAAAGCTCACGGAAGAGGGATATCCAGCATTTCTTTTGGAACGGGAAGGGTATTATCTGGTTCAGGTAGGGGCTTTTCGAAAATTAGAAAATGCAGTACGCATGGAGGCGCATTTGCGGGAAAATGGGTATCAGACCTATATTACCACATGAAACAGAAGGAATTCTTAAGATTTAAAAGCCTTTTCACAAAATATAAAGTGTGCTATAATTTACGCAGATATTAAGCGTAGAAATACTGTTGTGGGGGACGTAAAAATATGCGAAAAAGAGGGGAGCGCTCCGGAGAAGAATCAGGACGCAGAAGAACAGAGCGAGAGTATGAGATAAACAGGGAAAAGAAAGGAACTGCCGGACGTGTGATTCGCAATATCTTTCTTTCCCTGCTTATTTTAGTTCTGCTTGTGGCAGCAGGAGTTTATATTTATGGTATGCTCTATTTTAAAGATCATTTTTTCCTGCATACTATGATCAATGGTTTTGATGCATCTCAGCTGACAGTGGAAGAGGTAGAAGAAAAGGTGGCAGACAGGATTGCTGACTATCGTCTGGAGATTGGTGAACGTGGAGGCAACACAGAGACGATCACCGCAGAACAGATTAATTATCATTATGTGTCTAAAGGAGAAGTGCAGGCGTTCCTGAATAGTCAGAAGCTTTATCGATGGCCATTATATATGAAGGAACAGATATCGTATACTTTTGATTCCAGTACACAGTATGACGAGGAAGGGCTGCGTCAGGCAGTGGATGGATTGAACTGTCTGGATGAGAGCCAGGTAACAAAGCCAGCAGATGCTTACATTGACTTCCTGGAAGGAAAGTATCAGGTTGTGCCAGAAGTGGAAGGTAACCTTTTGAAAAAAGATATGGTATATGGGGTTATACAGGAAGCGGTAGATTTCGCAAATGTAAAAGTTTCGCTGGAAGAAAAGGACTGTTATGAGACTCCGGTAAAGAGACAGAATGATGAGACTATGGCACGGACTGTGGAAAAGCTGAATACCTGTATCAGTACAGATTTGACGTATCTTTTTGGAGAACATTCCGAGAAAGTAGATGCAGAGAGAGTGCGTGGATGGCTCAGCTATGACGATTCTGGTAATGTAGAACTGGATAAGGATGCGATTCGGGCTTTTGTGGCAGAGATGGCAGAGAAGTATGATACGGCAGATAAGCCTCGTACGTTCCGTACTCATGGTGGAGAGGAAGTGACTGTTTCGGGAGGATCCTATGGCTGGCTGATGGATCAGGATGCCACTTACGATTATTTGATTGATGCCATCTGGGCGGGTAATACGGGAGATACCTATGCAGAGTTTGCACAGACTGCGGTCAGTTGGTCCAACAGCGATCTTGGAGACAGCTATGTGGAAATAGATCTTGACAGTCAGCATGTCTGGCTCTATATAGATGGACAGGAAGTGGTATCTACAGACTGCGTGTCCGGTCTTGCATCAGATCCATCCAGAAAGACACCGGAAGGTACTTATACACTTTATTACAAAGAGTCTCCGTCTGTTTTGAAGGGAGAGAATAATGAATATGAGACAAAGGTGACCTATTGGATGCCGTTTAATGGTGGTATTGGGCTCCATGATGCTAACTGGAGGAGCAGTTTTGGCGGAAGCATTTATCAGACAAATGGTTCTCATGGATGTGTGAATCTTCCGCCATCAGCGGCAAAAGAAATCTATGAAAGAGTATATGATGGAATACCGATCATCTGCTATTATTAGAGGAATAATATGAAAGAAAATCTGGAACAAATAGTGCAGCCGCTTTTAAGGTGGTTTGATCAGAATGCCAGGATTCTTCCGTGGCGGGATCAGCCGACCCCATATCGTGTATGGGTGTCTGAGATTATGCTGCAGCAGACAAGGGTAGAGGCTGTGAAGCCGTTTTATCAGAGATTTATGGAAGCACTGCCCGATATACAGACATTGGCGAATTGTGAAGAAGAAGAGTTGTTAAAGCTCTGGGAAGGTCTGGGATATTATAATCGTGTACGGAATATGCAGATAGCAGCACGTACCGTGATAGAAGAATATGGTGGAAAGCTGCCGGATGATTATCTGGAACTTCAGCAGCTGAAAGGAATCGGCAGTTATACGGCTGGAGCTATTGCATCGATTGCCTATGGAAAAGTGGCACCGGCAGTGGATGGAAATGTATTGAGAGTAATCTCAAGAGTAACTTTAAGCAGGGAAGATATTTTAAAACAATCTGTAAAACGCGGCATGGAGCAGGCAATTGTGGAGATCATGCCAGCAGATCGTCCGGGCGCTTTTAATCAGGCTTTGATGGAACTTGGCGCAATGGTCTGTGTACCGAATGGAGAACCACATTGTGAATCATGTCCATTAAAAGGGCTGTGTCTTGCCAGAAAAATGGGTGCTATGGATGAGATTCCTGTAAAGAAGGCAAAAAAGCCACGTAGAATAGAAGAAAAGACCGTCATGATTATTCGTGACGGTGAGCATCTTGCGATTCATAAAAGACCGCCGAAAGGGCTGCTGTCCGGGTTATACGAATTGCCGAATACGGAGGGACATCTGACACAGAATGAAGCCGTTGCCTGGATAAAAGAAAAAGGATTTTCACCGATTCGTATTAAGGGCCTGGAAACGGCAAAACATATTTTCAGTCATGTGGAATGGCACATGACAGCATACTTGATTTTAATTGAAGATCCACAGGAGACGGGTGAATATCTGTTTGTGGAACCGGAGAAGACCGAAGAGAAGTATCCCATTCCGGCAGCATTTGCAGCCTACGCAAGATATATGGAGATAAAACTGGGGCAGGAAAAATACAGGGAGGATTTATAAATGAAGATTTTGTCAGTAGCGATACCGAGTTACAATTCACAGAATTATTTGAGAAAATGCGTGGAGTCATTACTTCCGGCTGGAGATGATATTGAAATTATTATTGTAAATGATGGATCAAAGGATCATACCGGAGAGATTGCGGAGGAATATGCTTCTCGTTATCCGGGTATCGTAAAAGCGGTACATCAGGAAAACGGAGGACATGGGGAGGCGGTAAATACCGGCCTGAAAAATGCAACCGGTCTGTATTATAAAGTGGTAGACAGTGATGACTGGGTAGATGAAAGAACATTGCCAAAGATCATTGAGACCTTAAAGAAACTGGTGGCCGGCCCAGATACAGTGGATGCGGTAATCAGCAATTTTGTGTACGATAAAGTTGGAGCAAAGCATAAAAAAGTCATGCAGTATCGAAAATATATGCCGACAGAGACCGTATTTGAGTGGAAAGATCTGAAAAAGATGCGGGCTGGAAAATATATTTTGATGCATTCCATGATTTATCGAACCAATCTCCTGAGAGAATGTGGACTGGAGCTTCCGAAGCATACGTTTTATGTAGATAATCTGTTTGTTTTCCAGCCACTGCCATCCGTGAAAAAGATGTATTACATCGATGAACTGTTTTACCATTATTACATCGGTCGGGAAGATCAGTCCGTGAATGAACAGGTTATGATTGAAAGAATTGACCAGCAGCTGAAAGTCAACAAACTAATGATCGATACAATGGCAGGACAGCGGGGAGTGAATAAGAATTGCCGACGCTATATGCTCAGCTATCTGGATATTATTATGACAGTATCTTCAATGCTTCTGTTAAAATCTGGCACAGAAGAGAATTTAAAGAAAAAACAGGAACTTTGGGCTTATCTGAAAGCAGCAGATGCAGGTCTGT